>DASWXL010000044.1:0-12209 GCA_036405495.1 Sphingobacteriaceae bacterium
TCAAGATTGATAAAGGGTGCCATGACATTAGTCGGTTACGATACGTTTCCTTTGATCACAATGCAAAGATTCGGGAAGATTTTGACAGCATTCCGATTAAAGAACCATCATCTGTCTACCTAGAGAACAAGAAAAACAAACAACGTGCGGTTAGTTACATTGACCCGATTGAAGATGCCGATACAGAAAATGCCTTTGATGCAGCTGTACGGCGTGCTGAACGGGACTATTCGTTTGGCGATGGATTCAAACACTTCTTCATTAGGTGTATAGCAGGGTTTTGCAACGTCATCGGTATGAGCCAGACGTACTGTGAAAACATGGTGCTGGTTCGCTATGGGCATCAGACAAATATTAGTGATGACAACCTATTGCGGCCCGTTCGAAGTATTTATAAGATCTACAAAAGCCAGCATAATACGGCTGTTAAGCGCAACAGCTCGAACAAACTTAATGATAAGATCACCGGCGCCATTGTCACGCAGTATATCCGAAAAGGCGTTACTCCCAAGCCGTCCGACCTATCACATCTGGCTGAATCCCTTCAGGCAAATATCGAGCGGGTCAATGAGGTGGCTGACCGGGTGATTGAAGAGTACAGCGAAGAGAGAGATCGTGATTTTCACAACACCCCAGACGTTGTAATTCGTGAAAAGAAGCAGCTTGTTCAGTTCTGGATCATCGACGAAAAGGACAAGATCACCCTGGACAAAAGAATGTTCAAGGAATTTTTGGTGAACAATGGTGTTTACCGGTATCGCGTGACCATAGAAAGATGGATACTCGTTCAAGTTACGGATAACGTTGTTAAGGAAATCAATAAGGCGGACCTTAAGAAAATAGTTACTGACTACCTTGAAAGTATACGTCGGTTCGACATCTACCAGTACATTGCTCAAAACGTCACCAAAACATTTTCTGACGACTATTTGGAGCTGCTTCCAGAAGCATCAATCAAGTTTGTCAGAGACGGCAAGGATGGTGTTACCGTATTTTATCAGAACGGGTTCACAGAGATCACCGCCGATGGCATCGTCCTCAAGCCATACACCGAGTTGTCGGGATACATCTGGGAAAGTCAGATTCTAGCGAGGAAGTATAAGTATATTCCTAATCCGGCATGTGATTTCAAAACATTCGTATTTCATGCAGCTGGTAAGGATTCGGAGCGGTATAAATCGATTTGCTCCGCCATTGGGTACCTTATGCATGACTATAAAAGCGGCGCTTATTCACCGGCCGTTATTTTCAACGACGAGGTGATATCCGACAATCCGGAGGGAGGAACTGGTAAAGGGATATTGATCAAGGGTATTAAAAACTTTAAGAATACAGTTTCCTTCGATGGAAAGACATTCGGGTTTGATAAAACATTCGTTTATCAGCGGGTCAACCTTGATACCAAGATAATGGCCTTTGAGGACGTGAATAAAAATTTTGATTTTGAGCGCCTGTTTAGCGTCATAACGGACGGTATCGAAGTTGAAAAGAAGAATAAGGGTACATTCTATATTCCTTTCGCTGAATCTCCCAAGATCATCATCACAACCAATTACGCTATTCGTGGTGACGGTAACAGCCACGATCGCCGCAGGTTTGAAATTGAGTTGGCTAGGTATTACACGAAGGATTATACGCCGCTTGATGAGTTCAAAAGAATGCTCTTTGATGATTGGGACGAAGAGGAATGGCAGCGGTTTGATAGCTTTATGTCCGAATGCGCGAAGTTTTATTTGAAACATGGTATGGTTAAGCAGGACCTGATTAATCTACCAGAGAAACGCCTGATAGCCTCCACATGCCAAGAATTCTACGATTACATGAACGAATGGCTTGCGGACAATAAACAAGCGCCTGCAGGGTATTATCAAAAGGCCGACATGTTCAACAACTTCCTTAGTGAAAATAAAACGTTCTCAAAATGGCTTAGCAATAAGAAGTTCTACAAGTGGTGCGCTCAGTATTTCGAATTTGTCGGGCTTGAGTTCACTGAAGAGCGAACACATGACGGTAGGGCGTTTTTGTTTATACAAAAAACGTCTGACCACGGGTCTGACTGACACAACAAAACCTTCGAACGAGTAAAGAGTAAGCTAGATAATTGATATTTGGAGTTGTTGAATTAAGGCGTATCTTTGCACTCCCTAAAAAAGAAATAAAACAAAAGCTTGCTTTGTGTTATTCTTCGATTATATTTGAAACGGATTGGTAATAAATAGTGTTAACCCTTAGCGCCAATTAATTATGTCACAGACGTTAGAAGCCCCACGGAACCACGTTGACGAATCGGTTTGTAAATTTTTTGGATTTTTAGAATCTGAAGTTAAGCTCGGGCAGCAAATGCTGGACCAAGGTGTATATACAACTCTTGCTCAATACATAAAAACGTCTTTGCAAAGTCCCTTAAGTCTTTCTATTGAAATGCTTAAACGCAGCAATGAACAGCTTATGCATTTTATGCAGGCGGTTGTAAGGGATTTCCTTAAAAGCACAACGCTAGTTCAGGCAGCATTTATAGGAGATACTCAGAAAGGCTTAATGTATTATGTGGTACTGAAAGATGATACCACAGAGCACCGTGAGAAGTTTTTTGATTTCTTAGACGAGTACGAGTACTTGGGAATAGATTCACTATTGCCTATTCATTTTCAGTTCCTTCCAGAGCAAGCGAACGATCACTTTAAGGAGGAACAGAAGATCGTTTAAAAATGCCCTATCTGAGTCAGGCCGCCCACAATCACAATTTTCTTGATTGCCTTAATGAAACGTTTCCAGACGACTATTATGACTGGAAGATCACCGTCGTTTTCTACATTGCCATACACGTGTTAAAAGCTTTTGCCAAATCTAAAGCTATTGAAGTTGGTGATACCCACGACGATATTGATAGGAGCTTAAACCCATCACGTGGAACACCTGTGTATCAATTAAAAAAACATGTATGGAACGCGTACAAAAATATGTACCGATACTCAAGAACCTCAAGATATAATGGCATCGATACAAGCGAGTTGTTTAAAGTTGCCAGGCGAAAGGACTATGAGGAGTGTCTAAAGTATCTTGAACAATTTTGTGCCTACATGAAAAAACATGGCGGCGACTACCGTCCAGAGACAGAAGCTGCTGCTTAACTTTTTTTAAAATAACATTCAACAAGCCGCCTGGTGCGGCTTTTTTTGTACTCAATGCCGTGACGCAAATACAAAAAGCGTGACGATCCCGTGTCGCAAACGTGACGTTTTGTGACGCAAATTAAATCGTGTTTTTTCATCAACGTTGTGTAAATCAATTATTTATATTATTTCGTGACGATGGTGACGCAAAAAATACGTAATACACACGGAAATATAATACAAGGACATATATAGCATAACATATTACGTATAATAGAAAAGGAAAATTTCCGTCACGAACGACACGAAAGAGTTTATATTCTTGAAAATCAAATTGTTACGTTTTTATTTTGCGTCACATTTGCGACACATTACCGTCACGGTCACAAATTTGCGTCACAAATATGTAAACCAATGTAAAGTTGGTACCTTCACATCATGTCAGAAGATCAGATACAAGCAAAGCTATTTCAGCGGGTATGGAACGAGCTCCCGCAAACCAGACGTTTGTTCTTTTCCATCCCAAACGGCAGCTCCAGAGATGTCAGGGAGGCGGTTAAACTCAAAGCAACCGGCTTGGTTGCAGGGCAGCCGGATATGTGTCTGGTTTGGAACGGGAAGGTTTACGGTTTCGAATTGAAAACCAAACAGGGCAACGTATCACCACAACAAACAAAGGTTCACGAAGCCTGGAAGAATGCCAATGCACCGGTGTTTATCGTTCGCGATCCGGACGAGGGGTTTGAGTTGATCCGAACTATTGTTTGCGAATAAACTTTACATTTGTGTAAAGTAAAGTAATGTTATAACTTCGTGTCAACACAGTTCATTTCAGGCATCATGAAGCAACACGAATACGCACGGCTCTGTTTGGCGATCAAACATAGCCATCCGGATATCTACGAGGAAACGATTGGAAGAATGCAGGCTACATTGAGCGATACTTCAGTTATTCCTTCTCTCTACGATCTATACCTGGAAAGCTACCCGTTATCACGGGATACCAAACGCGATGATGTCGTTACTCATGAACTGATATTCATCACCAGCATTCTTTACCTCTACTGCCCATCAGCACTCTTCCTGAACCTACGTGTAACCGATCGCATTTGCACGATTCTTCAGCGCCTCATGGGGTATAATAACCGGCAATCAATTTCGGAGAAAGTAAGCTCAGCTCGCACCTATGTGAAAGTGAAAGCTTTTTACGAAAAGGTACAAATCGTTTCCGAGCAGCTGAATACTCATGCTCAGGCAGTGCCTAGTTCGCTGTTTGTTGAGCAGGTTTCTAACCAGTATGAATTTGTATTTAAGTAAGCGATGAGTGAGGACAAACTAACTTTAAAGCAACGCCGGTTCATCGATGAGTACATGGTGGATTTTAACGGTACCAGGGCCGCAAGAGATGCTGGCTTTAGCAAAAATACTGCTGCTGAGATTGCTTATGAGTACCTCAGAAAACCACATATCAAAGCAGAGGTAGACCGTAGACTGGAAGAGGGTCAACTCGGACCCGACCAGACCGGCAAAATGATCGCGGATATCGCTAAAGGCAACATGAACAATTACATGATTGTTCGTAAGGCCGAGTTTGTTCCCAGGGTTAAAAAAGGTCTCGCTCAGTTGATAGCTGAAATTGAAGAAGAGATCAGTTTTGAAGCCGAATATGCAGCGTCAGCCGATCTGAACGAGGAAGAGATGGAGGAACATATCGCCCATGTTAACCGCCTCGAAAAAAAGAAACTTCGCTACAAGTTGGAGCTGAAGCGTAATTCCAAAGCTTTCCGGATTGTCGATGGTGAACCTCAGTTAATTGAGACTGCCGAACTGGACCTTGCCGCATTAGCCAGGGATAAGGAGAACGGTAAAATCAAGTCGTACAAAGTGGGTAAAGATGGTAGTGTTCAGGTGGAGCTGTACCCCGCTGATGCTGCCCTAGATAAGATTGCCAGAATGCACAGCATGTACAAGGATAAACTTGATGTGAACATGAGCGGTAACGTGGATCCGGAGAAATGGCTTGAACTTAATAATACTGGAGAGCAGGCATGATAAAAGTCCAGCCGCCATATCACCAATTGTACACGGATAAGGAGCACTTCATTATCCTGATCACCGGTGGACGCGGTTCGGCTAAATCATTCAATGCGTCAACATTTGTGCAGAGGCTATCCTTTCAAGGTGGTCACAAGATGCTGTACAGCCGTTACACCATGACTTCCGCAGGTGTTTCGGTCATCCCCGAATTCCGGGAGAAGATTGAGCTCGACGGGATGATCAATAAGTTTATTGTCACACAAACCGATATCATCAATAAGTTTTCAGGGAGTGAGATACTTTTCAGGGGTATTAAGACCTCTTCAGGAAACCAAACGGCAAACCTGAAGTCAATTCAAGGCCTCACAACGTTTATCGGCGACGAGATGGAGGAATGGCAGAGCGAGGAGGAGTTCGACACGCTGAGGCTTTCTATTCGTAAAAAAGGGATACAAAACCGGGTCATTCTCATCATGAACCCGAGCAACGCGGATCACTTTGTTTATAAGAAATACATCCAGGATACACACAAGATCGTCAAGATCGACGGTGTTGAGGTGCAGATCAGCACGCATCCGGATGTGCTACACATCCATACGTCGTACCTCGACAACATCGATAATCTGGCGCCTCAGTTCTTACAGGAGGTGGCTGAACTCAAGGCGAAAGCGATCAAAGAGGCTACCCGCCCGGACGGTTCATTTGATCAAGCCATTTTCAACAAGTCAAAGTATGCCTACAAGATCATTGGCCGATGGGCCGATATCGCCGAAGGAGTGATTTTCACCGATGTTGAGGAGGGCGAGTTCGACACCTCACTTCCATACTGCTACGCGCAGGATTATGGCTTTAGCGTCGATCCTACCACACTGGTGAAAGTGGCCGTTGATAAGAAGCGCAAGCGTGTATATGTGAAAGAGGAATACTACAGCAGTACCCCACTTGGAACTAACGGGGTGTATGAGGTCAATAAGTCGCGAATCGAACGGCCTGAAGATCTGATCGTAGGAGACAGCGCAGAAGACCGCCTCATTTCCGACTTGGCAGCCATGGGCCTGAATATCATTGAATGTGAGAAGGGGCCCGGTAGCGTTACTGCCGGTATTTCCGCATTGCAGGACTATACGATAGTTGTTACGCCGGACAGCCCGAATGTCAAGCGAGAACTCCGGACGTATTGCTGGAATGATAAGAAGGCGGGCATTCCGATGGACGCTAACAACCACACGATTGACCCGATCAGATATGGCTTCAGGCAATTATCCGGTGAACTACCAAATTACCAATCAGACTTAACAGCATTAGGAATATTTTAACCCATGTCAACAGTACCAGCAATTATCCAGATCGTGCAAAGCCAGGGAAGCACCAATCTCCCGACCGAAGATGCACTCAAGCAGTTTGACCCGTCACAGCACCAGGTGTTTGATAAGTCGAAGCGAAAGCAGCGTAAACGGACTATCCCAACGGGAGAGTTTAAGAAGGATCCAGCCGATCCAACTGGCAAAGCCCTGTTACGGGTTAATGGGGAGCTGGTACCAGAAACCCGCACCGTTACTGAAGACGTTAACCGGATCGCTATCCCACTGCAAAAGCTAATCGTCATTCGTCGCGCTGCCTTCATGAATACTGGCCGTATGAACATTATCGCCAAACCGGAGGGTAACGATGAGGAACGCCTGTTGGAGATGGTGAAGAAGTGCCGCGCTGACAACAAGATGGAGTTTAAATCCACGGAAATCGCCGAGCGACAGATGTCGGAGCTGCAGGTTGCTGAGTTGTGGTATTCTGAGCCGGTTGCAAAAGGATATTGGGGTGAGCTTGCTCCCAATGGCATTGCCAGAATGCGCATGAAGATAATCAGCCCCGCATTGGGGGATAAACTGTTTCCGGTCTTCAACGGTGCTGGCGAGCTGGTGTATTTTGGGCGTGGGTATCAGACGAAACAGGATCTGACTGATCAGATTAACTGGAACGATCCGATGGCCGTAGCGGCAACCGATGTTAATGCCAAAGAGGTCAACCACCTGGATATATACAGCAAAGATGGTGTACTGAAGTTTGAGCAACAGAATGGTGTGTGGGTATTGCAAGAGGCGATCAAATATACGTACGGTAAACTCCCAATCATCTACTATAGCCAAGCGGTTCCGGAGTGGAATGATGTGCAACCAATCATTGAGCGACTGGAAACATTGGTCAGCAATTTTGCCGACGTTGTTGACGCGAACGCATCGCCGGTACTGTTCGCCAAAGGTGTGATCCGTTCAATGCCAGCACGGGGCGAGACTGCTAAGGTGATCAATGTGGTGCCGCAAATCAACAGCAAGGGCGAAGAGGTTGGCGGATCAGACCTGAAGTACATCACATGGGATGCAGCACCGGAGGCGGTACGTTTAGAGATCGATAACCTCGTTAATTTCATTTATACCGGCACCCAAACACCGGATATCTCCACGAAAGGTATGGCAGACTTAGGTGTTAAATCGGGCACTGGTTTCGATCGTGTTTTCATCGATGCGCACCTTGCGGCTATGCGCCATACGAACGGCACTTATGGTGAGTGCACCCAGCGTTCTATTAATTTCCTGAAGTCGGCCTGTATATCGATCGATAAATCACTGGCAAATGCAGAGAAGCTTGAGATGAGCCCAGACTTCCCGCTATTCCGGATCAATGATGAGCGTGAGACTATTGAGATGCTCACATTGGCCACCGGAAGTCAGCCTATTCTTTCGCAGAAAACAGCCGTTGGCATGAGTGGTCTTGTTCAGGACGCAGAAAAAGAGTTCGAGCAGATTCAGGCGGAGCAGGATACGTTAGGCCGGGAGATAAGCGCGGAGCCGAAAGGGAAAAAGGAGGTGATCGATGAAGAGTAGTCGCGGATATTTCATCGGCCTTGTCATTGGCCTAAATATGTTCTTCACCGAGGTTATCTTCCTGTTTTGCGAAGAGGAGCGGAAACCTAAGTATCATAACGTGTACCGTAAGTAACTAATGCCCACCACCGAAACCATCTCCAACGAACACGAGCGCCAGCACCTGCAAGAGCATGCCACCTTAGTCCAGAAGATTGAGCGGTATTACTTACAGGTGTTGGCTGCTATTTCGCCGCTTATTGCCGCAAAGGCCCCGCGTGCAGCGATCAACAGGAAGTTAAACGCCGCTTTGGCCGATATGGTGATGAAAACGACCGCTGCCATTGAAAACAGCATGACTACCTCGTGGGATATCGCCAACAAGCGAACCAGCCAGGTGGTAGAGGAAGCTTACAAGGGTATGCAGCTGCCGGATCCTGTAAAGGACGCGTTGAAAGACCACCGGCACAAGGCGCTGAAACAGTTCATCAAACAGAAGGAAGACGGGCTTAACCTGTCTGAACGGGTTTGGAAGTCCGCTGACCAGTACCGGGACTTAATCAATCAACATATCGACGAAGGCCTCAAGGAGGGGAAGCCAGCGGCGAAGATCAGCCGTAATATCAGAGAGGCGCTTAAAAATCCAGCCAAACAGGAGAAGCCAGGACAGGGGGTATACAAGTCGCCACTAAAGAATGCCGAACGTCTTGGCCGGACGCAGGTGAACATGGCCTACCGAATGAGTGATCAGGAAGCGTGGGCTGCTAACCCGCTGGTATTGGGGTACCGGGTCAGCCTGAGCGCAACCGGCAAACCGAAGGTTCGTTGTGAGCTATGCCGGACTTTGGAGGGCGAGTATCCGGTGACTTTTGTTTTTCGAGGATGGCACCCGCACTGTTTGTGCTTCAAAATACCGATCCTGATGTCTCGTGAGATGCTGGACCAGTATAATAAACTGGTTGCTCAGGGCAAGGACACACCGGAAGCCATTGAAAAGCTTCAGAAAGGCGTTCGGATTATGGAGCCACCAGCTGCGTTATCTAAATGGGTAACAGCCAACCAGGAGCGTGTTGAGGGCTGGAAGAACTTGCCGTATTGGTGGAAGGATAATCAGGGGGTGATGGATGGGATATTGAAGCCGGTAGTTTAACCGACTTCATACCCTTTTGTATGCACCCACTCGTCACCGGTATCCGTTTCAACCCTTTTAAAGTAAATGGCATACTTGTCGATTTGTACCCGGAAAAAGTCAGTTTGATGCTCGTTTACGTTCGGGAGGTATGACTTGGCCTCGTCAAGGATGGCTTGTGCGATAGTTACTTCTCTTTTATTGCTCATTCGAATAATCCCTTAATAGTTCAAACTTACCCCCAAGCTCACTTTTTTTACCCAAAATCAGAGCTTCCAAAAACTTAAAAGAATCGGAGTCAAAGAGCATGACCTCTTCCCGTAGCAGGTCTTTATCAATCTGAACCTGACGAATAACAGCATTCGTCTCATGTTTTGTATCTGTGCATAGTAAAATTCGGGTCAATTGACCATATCCAGATGCGTCGTAATATTCAACAGACTCAACTATTCCGTCGCGACACTCAAAATAATGATTTGCCGCCGACTCTACAGTTCTTTCTTGGTCAAGGTAGATTTTGTGACCTCTCGTATGCTTGGCTTCCATTATGCTGTTTCTTTTATTGTCAGTTCATCGCCGGTAAGGCAATCCTTTGCCGGTTTGATGGAAAGCCAAAAAGGCTTATTGTTGTATTGACCCATTGTTTTGCTTTAAATGTTGTGCCGTGGGATACCCCCCCCCCCACATAACAAATATACATTCTTTTTTGATATTACTAATGTTTACCAAAATGTAAACATTTTTCTTTCTTAAGCCTTAACGCAACCCTCCCAATTTCCCGCCACAATTGCCCGTAGGTAGTTTTGAGTTCAACGAAAACCAGAGGCTTCAGGACGGACGTACATGCAATTTCGGACGGTACTGGTCGCTAAAAACAATCACAAAAATGGCAGGATTTACAAATCAGATCAAAGCGCGGTACAAAGCGAAGTTCCCTAAGGCGAATCTTTCAGCCGCGAAACTAGATGCAATTATCGCTCGCGTGGACGCAAAAACAGAAACGGACGACGAGACGGCAATCGATGCAGCACTGGACGCAATTAATGAGTACACCCCATTTGAAGAAATGGCAAGGGAGGAAGACAGGTTAAGGGATTTGGAGAGCAAGGTAAAGAAGCCGAAAACGGCCGATCCAAAAGCACCAGAACCAGATCCGGCACCAGCCCCCGCAGACATGCCAGAATGGGCGAAAGGTCTTGTGTCAGGCATTCAGACTTTGACATCTGAATTGACAGCCATCAAAAGTGAAAAAGCCACCACAACTCGTCGCGAGCAACTTGCCGAGAAGTTGAAAGATGCACCTGAAAGCTACCGGAACAAGATTCTTAAGGATTTTGGCCGGATGAAGTTTGATACAGATGAGTCTTTCAACGAGTATTTGACTGAGTCTGAGGAAGACTTCAAAGCCTTTGAACAGGAACAGTCGAATTTAGGGCTAGGCAAGGATAAGCCATTTGGAGGGGGCGGTGGTAACACCAAAGGCGAAGCATCACAAGCCGAAATCGATGCAGTATTCAAAGATTTAAAAATTTAGAAAAATGGCCGTACAGGTAAATTTGGTGGATGAAACGGTGAATGTTGATAGCTCGCTTGACAGCGTTGTTATCATCAACAACATCTTTTCAATCCCGGGTGGAAAGTCACTGGATGTGACCGGATACACCCAATCCGTGCTGAAGGCTGGGCACGTTATCATTAAAGAAACAGCCACGGGAAACTATAAGCCAATGCCTCTGGCAGCTGGCAATGCAGCGTACGACGCTCTCCCGGCAGGTCACACCTATGCCGGTATTTTGAACGCGTCAATCCTTACCAAACGCCCATTTGCTGGCGTGATGATCGAGGGTTACGTAAACGAAAACGCATCTCCATTCCCGGTAGCGACAATTAAGGCAGCTTTCTTAACTGCAATGAACAATTCAATTAAATTCAGAGGAGACCTTTCGTAATGGCAGAGCAATCACAGTACATACAGTACATTCAAAAGTACTTCACCGGTTTTGTTGCAAAAGTGACTAAAACCCTGAATGGTGAGGACAAGGCGCCATCATACCTTCACAAAACAATGCTTACACCAAAGCAGTCTGTTGATGGAAAATGGGCATCAATAACGGCCGACAATCAGAATGTTGTGGCTGACGTGGTGGCAATGGATAGTCCGCTTCCTTTGAAAACCCGCCCCGCAATCTCGTCAGCATCTGGTGACATCCCTAAGCTGGGTATGGAAATGAAGATGAACGAGAACCAGCTGGATCAAATCGACACTCTTATTGCTAAGGGGGCCGATGTTTCAGAGATCTTGGTTGAGTTATTTGATGACACCAAGCGCGGACTTGTCGGTGTTGAGGAGCAAAAGGAATATCTTTTCTTGCGCGGGTTGTCTTCAGGCGTTGCGCTGACTGACAGTGATAACGTTGGTGCGGGCATCCGTGTCGATTACGGTTATCTTGCTTCCAACAAAGGCGGTGTTTCAAAGGTGTGGACAGATACCACTTCGACGCCGATCAGCGACCTGAATGACATGATCTCGAAGGCATCAGATGCCGGAAAGACCATTACTCACGTCATGATGGACAAGAAGACTTTCAACCTCGCTCGCAAAACCGGAGAAGGAAAGGATATGTATGCTATCAGCATCGGCAACTTCGGTACTACGAAGCCCCAGCCAACATACAAGCAGTTCCTTGAAGCTTGGCAGGATGAGGCCGCTGTAACTTTCATCATCGTTGACCGTTCGGTGAAGTTCGAAAAAGATGGTCAAAAGAAGACGGTTAAGGCATGGGATGAAGGTAAAGTAATCCTGTTGACCGATACCAAAGTCGGTAACCTTGTTTGGAAAAAGCCGGTTGAAGATTCGCATCGTTCAAAAGCGGTGGAATATCGCAACGCTGAACTTGGCACCTTGGTGTCGAAATATGTCACCCATAAGCCATTCGGCGAATGGACAGACGTTCAGGCGAGAGTTGTTCCTGTGATCAACGGTGTCGATCAAATCTTCCAGCTGGACACTAAAACCGTTCAAGCATAATCGATATGAGCAACAAATCACAGTACATCGTTAAACACGAGTTT
>DASWXL010000045.1:0-2761 GCA_036405495.1 Sphingobacteriaceae bacterium
ATAGATCCAGCCCTTTTTGTATAAATGAATAAAGGTTTCGATCACCGCTTCAGAGAGATCCTCTTCCATGGTGAAACGCGTCCTGTCCCAGTCGCACGAAGCCCCCAGTTTCTCGAGTTGCTTCAGTATGATCCCCCCGTATTTGTCTTTCCATTCAAAAGCATACTTTAAAAACTCCTCGCGGCTAAGGTCTTTCTTTTCGATCCCTTCCTCCTTCAGCTTCGCCACTACCTTAGCCTCGGTAGCGATCGACGCATGATCAGTTCCGGGAACCCAGCAGGCGTTCTTTCCCTGCATTCTTGCTCTCCGGATCAGTACATCCTGTATGGTATTATTGAGCATGTGTCCCATGTGCAGTACTCCGGTAACGTTTGGCGGCGGAATAACAATGGTATACGGCTCGCGTTCGTCGGGAACTGAACGGAAAAATTTTTTATCCAGCCAGTACTGGTACCACTTATCTTCAGTTTCTTTTGGGTTATAGGTTTTGGATATGCTCATGGGATCAGCTAAAATTTCGAGCGACAAAAATACGGTTTTGCACCCTAATTTCACTGCGACTGCCTCCCCCCGCCTGCCACACCACCTGTATCACAATATTTTTACGTCGCAGAAGTTATATTGATAAGTCTGCCAAAACACATGAAATCGCTGTTCAAGTCCCGAATTTCCGTCTTCCTGTTCGACCGCCTGTACTTAGGAAAACTTATCAGTTGGTTCAACAAATAAGAAAAAGTCTGTAAATTGAGCCTCCACTTCGGAGAACACTAGCACATTCAATAACATGAAAGTAAATTATTCTAAACCTTTGCTTTTAGGAGCAATGCTGGTTTCGTTGAGCGCAACAGCGCAGCACGCGTCAAAACCGGCACAAAAAACACCGTTCATTGATCAGAGTAACATGGACCTGACGGTAAAACCAGGCGACGATTTTTATTTGTATGCCAGCGGCAGCTGGATCAGGAACAATCCGGTTCCCGCAAAAGAAACCCGCTGGGGAAGCTTTAACGTACTACGTGACTTCAACATCAATGCAGTAAAAAATATTTTGAACGAGGCTGCAAACGACAAGAAAGCTGCGCCGGGATCAGTCAAGAAAAGGGTCGGCGATTTCTACACTGCCGGCATGGACAGTGTAACCATCGAAAAACTTGGTTACACGCCGATAAAAGGCGACCTGAGCCGGCTTGCTCAGATCAGCGACGTGAATGAGATCCTGCACGAGGCAGCGGTTATGCGTACACAGGGTATCGGCTCTCCGATGTTCGGCTTTTATGTCGGCCAGGATCGCAAGAACGTAAATGTAATGATCCCCCAGCTCAGCCAGGGCGGAACCACCCTTCCTGACCGCGACTATTATCTGAAAGATGACGCCCGCAGCAAGAGGATCCAGGAAGCGTACAAGAACTATATCACCGAACTTTTCACGTTAACCGGATCAACTGAAGAAACAGCAAAACAGCATGCCGAGACGATCTTTAACATTGAGAAGTCGTTGGCGACTGCACAGATGAGCCGTGTGCAGATGCGTGATCCGAATGCCACCTACAATAAATTCGCGGTTGCGGACTTCACTAAGACGACTTCCCGGATGGATTGGAAGTCGCTGATGGGAAAAATGAAAGTGACCGGCGAAGACACCATACTGGTAAACAACCCGAAATTTTTCGCGGAGCTGAACAATCTGTTGACAACAGTTCCGGTTAAGGACTGGAAAACGTATCTGCAGTGGAACGTACTGAAAAATTCAGCGCCATACCTGAGCTCTCCGTTCGTAAATGCCAACTTCGCATACACGCAAACGCTGAGCGGACAAAAGGTGCAGACTCCACGGTGGCAAAGAATGTCGTCGCTGACCGATGGCACCGTTGGTGAGCTTCTTGGCCAGCTGTACGTTGAAAAGCACTTCAAACCGGAAGCAAAGGCAAGAATGGAAGTTCTTGTGGAGAACCTTCGCAAAGCTTACGCAATCCGGATCAAAAATCTTGATTGGATGAGTCCGGCGACCAAGGAAAACGCGTTGGCCAAACTTGCCGCATTTAAACCAAAGATCGGATACCCTGACAAATGGAGAAATTACGACGGCCTGGAGATCAACAAAAACACCTTCTTTCAGAATCTTCGTAATGCCGGTGTGTGGGGATATAACGAAATGGTGAAACAGTTGGGTAAACCGGTTGACAGGACCCGTTGGGGAATGACCCCTCCAACAGTGAACGCCTATTACAGTCCGGTTATGAACGAGATCGTTTTCCCTGCCGGAATTCTTCAATTCCCATTCTTCGACCCGAATGCTGATGACGCCGTTAACTACGGTGGAATTGGCGCTGTGATCGGTCACGAGATGGCACATGGATTTGACGATTCAGGAAGCAGATACGATAAAGACGGTAACCTGAAAAACTGGTGGACCGACGAAGACCGCGCTAAATTCGAGGAGAAAACGAAACAGCTAGGCGCTCAGTTCGATTCATATAAAGTATTAGACAGCATCAAGGTAAACGGAAAGTTAACTATGGGTGAGAACATAGGCGATCTTGGTGGATTAAATGCCGCTTATGAGGCGTTCAAAATGACTAAGCAAGGCCAGTCTGATGCGAAGATCAACGGTTTCACACCTGACCAGCGTTTCTTCTTAGCATGGGCACAGGTCTGGAGACAAAACATCCTGCCTGAAACCGCCGCTCAGCTTATCGTAACGGACCCGCACTCTCCGGGCGAGTACCGTACCATTGGGCCGCTGGTTAATATGGATGCCTGG
>DASWXL010000046.1:0-9032 GCA_036405495.1 Sphingobacteriaceae bacterium
CTTCGGCGTCGGTCAGCTGAAAATGTGATGTGGTCATTCCGCATAGCGTATGCCATTGTGATACATCAAGCAAGCGTTTCTTCACCTTTTGGAAATGGTCCCGTGCATCGCCGGGGTTATCGAATGATACTTTTTCAACCGTATCGGTAAAGGCTCCCTCACGCTGCGGAGGTATCGGCTTCTGTTTGTCCATATTATTATAATGATCGGCAGGGCCCGGCGGTTTTCGGAGTTTGTGTTTCCGGATTGCAAACTGTTGATCTGCACTGTTGTTAAGCAAGAACAAAACGCATAAGTATGAGAACAAAAATTTACCTTCTGGTCATGGTATTGATCCTGGCCTTTGCGCCTGTATCATTCGCTGGCGACGGAAAAGCTCCCAGGCAGCAGCTCAACAACGAGCAGCAAGCCCGCCTTGATCAGATCATTCGTCGTGTAGATGAGATACGGGCAATGGACCGGTCGCAACTAAGCCGGTCAGACCGGAAAGCGCTCAAAAATGAACTTAAGCAGTTGAAGCAGGAAGCACGTGTGATGAAAGGCGGCGTGTACCTGTCGGTTGGAGCGATCATAATCATTATCCTGTTACTGATCCTGCTGTTATAAGGTAAAAGTCATAATTTACGAAGCTGCCTGAAAATCAGGTGGCTTTTTTTGTTTATGCTAAAGTTGTTAGCTTTTAATGGTTAAATTTGCGCCTCGATGTACGCAATTGTTGATATAGAAACTACCGGAGGGCATGCCAGCGCAAACGGGCTTACAGAAATAGCGATCGTTATTCATGATGGCAATACTATCGTATCCCGTTATGAAACGCTCATTAACCCTAAAGTTACCATACCGATCTACATCAAAGCCTTAACTGGTATCACTGATGAAATGGTCAATTCCGCGCCGGTATTCGATGAGGTCGCCCCTCAGATCTACGAGCTGCTGAATGACAAGATTTTCGTTGCTCATAATGTCAATTTCGATTACTCCTTCCTTAAGTATCATTTGGCAGCTGCCGGATATGAGCTGAAAACGAAGAAATTGTGTACAGTTCGGCTTGGCAGAAAGATCCTGCCCGAAATGCCATCCTACAGCTTGGGCAAGCTTTGCCGGAGTTTGGAGATCCCGATCATCAACCGGCACAGGGCAGGCGGGGATGCCGATGCTACAGCGATGTTGTTTGACATGCTTTTAAAGAAGGATGCCGAAGGGCATATCCTTCAATCGTTGAATGCGCGGTCAAAGGAACAGTCCCTGCCCGCAAATTTGCCGAAAGAAAAGATCGATCAGCTGCCCTCTGGCCCGGGAGTTTACTATTTCCTCAACAAGCATCAGAAGGTTGTTTACGTCGGCAAGGCCAAAAACCTGAAGAGGCGTGTGAACAGTCATTTTTCCAATAATAATCCCGGAAAACAAAAGCAGCAGTTTCTGCGCAATATTTACGACGTAACGTTTAAAGTATGTGATACCGAATTAATGGCCCTGATCCTCGAGGCAGTCGAGATCAAGCGGTTATGGCCTTATTATAACCGGTCGCAGAAGCGTTTTGAGCAGGCATACGGCCTGTTCTCTTTTGAGGATCAGCGGGGATACCTGCGTCTGGCTATTGATAAAAAGCGGAAATTCAGCTACCCGATCTACACGTTCAATTACCTCCCGGATGGGTATAATGTCTTGCGCAAACTGATCGCCCAGTACTCGCTATGCCCCAAACTTTGCCACCTGCATAAAGCCGTAGATCAGTGTTCCGACCCCGCATGCCGCGGTGCCTGTAAAGGCTCCGAAGGAGTGATCAGCTATAACCAGCGGGTACAGGAGGCTATAGGCGCACTAAAAGCGATCATGCCTACTTATGCCATCGTCGAAAAAGGGCAGTGTGAAGGAACCTCAAGTTGTATTCTGATGGTCGAAGGCCAGTTTTACGGAATGGGCAGTATCCCACGTGAATGCCATAATACCATTGACGATTGTAAACCGCATCTGACCCAGTATCCCGGAAATGATTATATCAGGAACCTGATCTATAATTACGCATTACGACACCCGGATAAACGGGTGGAGTGGGCATAAAAAACGTCATCCTGTAAACGGACGACGTTTTATGACAACAAAAAACCAGTTTTTAAACAGCTATTTCATAACGCATAAAGGCTGTTATTTTATTGCCGTCAGGCATCCGGTCCGGTTCCAGCACGTGTACCGCCCCGCCGTTTGCCACTGTTTTCACCACTGCCTTGTTGATCAGGCAATCGTCGCCGTCCTTTTTTTCGTCATGGATCACCAGCACGTTATCGTTTTCGTCAAACCGGCCCCAGATGTGAGCGTCTTTCATTACAAAGAGGTCTGAGATCCTGCCGTAATGACTGGCGGGAATAATTTCATCGGCTGAGGTTGACGTAAGGCCCGTCGCCGACTGATCATAGTACGTCTTAAGGGCCGTGCGATGCTCTTCATGAAAGAACGGCTCTATGATCTCCCTTGCCTTCCTGAAGAGAGAATTCTGTTCTTCAAGCTCAAAGTTTCCGATCAGCGCTTTTTGCCAGATGTTCTTATACTGTGTGATCTGTTTGTAAATGGTTACCATATAATCAACCGCAGCCAGAACAAGCGGCGCCTTTTCGGTCGACAAAGCTTCCTTCCATAAAGTACTGTCAACCTCCTTCAGGTATTGGGCAAGGTAAACTTCTTTGTCGGCCGTTCCAGGCGAGTGTCCATGAAAGCTAACACCCGAGCCGGTGGCATTGCCGCCACCCCGGAAGAGTTCCTTTCCACCTTTCTCTTCAAAATGAATAACATCGTCTATTCCGTAAGGCAGCCCTTCCACTTCTATTTGTTCCATGCTAAACGCATTTCCCCGATAGAACCGGGTGAACTGCCTGCTGAAGACCAGCAGGAAAAAGTGGTCGCCATTCTCGATGAGCGGAACCAGCGGACTAACATAAAAGTGCCGGTTTATTAGTATCTCATCCCTTACGGTGCAAGGAAGTTTAACTGTTTTAAAAAAGCCATTGGCCATAAAGACACCCAGACCATCTGATAACTCGTACCAGAACGTTTCATGGTCAAGGAGTTTCAAACCCGGTTTAATTACGCGGTCTATATCGGTATTGCTAAAACCTTTTGCCTGGAGCTGTTTTCTAACCGTCTGCAAAGCAGTTTTGAAAGCCAGGGAGTCCTGTTGTTCATTTACCGCTACTCCGGCACGATGTGTCGGCAGGTATATTGTAACAGAACAATCAGATTCAAAATTAGCAAGTTCAGTAAATTCTGATTTTGATATAATTTTCATAAGCAACTAGTTTTCATTTACTCTTCGTTCTCATCACCTTTATTGACATTGCGGTTGGGATGCCGCACATACACGTTCGGAGTGGCGTTGTCAATATTGTCCGTATACTTGTTTGCTATTTCATCGTCGGTTGCAGGATCATTTACCGCAAAAGCGTCTTTCAACCCTACGGTGTCCCTGTCTGTGCCCGAAGGCTTTCCCTTTGTTGGAATGAACTTTCCATTTCTGTCTTTTCCCATAATAATGAAATTTGATTTTAAAAAAGATAAGTTGAACTACCGGTCGTTGTATCCCGGTAACTATCAGTTCCTGTTAAGTGAAGCCTGAATGGCTTTGGCCGAGTCTAGATGCATTCGCAAAGTCGGCAGCGTTTCGGTAGCAAATCTGTTCACCTGTTTGTCGCGATTGTCGGCAGCGGCTTCAAATGCGCTGATGTCTTTGGTATGGTTCTTTACCATCATATCTATGTATCGTTTATCAAACTCAGCCCCGCTTAGCTGTTTGAGCTCCTCCACCTGCTTTTGCTGTTCCGGCTTCATAGCATATTTAATTAAGACATTTTTTTCCGCGCCGAGTTTCGCTAATGCTTCATAAGCTGCTTTATGATCTTTTACCATCATTTCTCCAAAGTTCTTCACCCGCTGGCTCCGGCCTTTTTCCTGTGCCAGAATTCCCAGTTCCACTTCCATGGTACCGCCATGAGCTGCATCTTTCATAAAGCCTAAGGCGTCGTCGTCTACATTTGTTTCGTTGAGTAACTCTTCTTCAACCGGCCGCCCTTCGTCCTCTGTCGGAATACTCAGGTTAGTATCCCTCGACTCGGTATTGGGCCTGTTGCAGGCCGCCAGTAAAAGAAAGATGAAGCTTAAAAAAAATGCAAACCGCTTTTCCATATATGACAACTCGTTTAAAATATAACACCTGCCTGTTTTTAAAGTTTTGAAACAATAATTGCGGTATTCTTTCACTAAATCCAACTTTTTGATTTCCTCATTGTTACTGAAACAATGGCTCCAGACGTGTTTCTTCTTTTAAAAGACCGCGAAAATGTATGCCGTGATATCATTTATCACCGCGATGGTACCTTGCGTATAAACGTTGTTTGCCTGACCGATGAAGAGTTTCATGCAGATCCGGATGAAATACAGTTCTATGGAGAGGACAGGGGCGAGGCGCTCGCCTTTGAAACGGTAGAATATAATGGTGAGGAGCCGGCGCTCATCATTGAGGCCATCCGCTGGTATGCCAACTACATCAGAAATCCCGAAATGGAGATCCTCGCCGAAGATCCCCGGCAAAAGGGAATCTTAGGCGTCTGACCCTCCGGCATCCGGCGGTGGGAAACCTCTTGATTCGGTCCTTATCTTTGGCAGATTCTCACTGAAGTTTTCATTGATGTAAGTGATAAGATTTTCACGCACATAACAACGAAGATCAAAGGCGTCACCCGAGTTTCTTGCACTGACTAGTGCCCTCATTTCCAGTGTGCGTTCTTTGAGGTCGGTTACCTGCAAAACCGCTACCCGTTTATCCCACAGCGGATTTTGCTCAACCAGCCGGGTAAACTCAGTCCTTATTCTGCCTACCGGTACGGTGAAATCGGCATAAATAAATACCGAACCGAGAATTTCAGACGTGGATCGGGTCCAGTTCTGGAAGGGCTTTTCAATAAAGTATCGTATCGGTAAGATCAGCCGGCGCTGATCCCATATGTTGAGCACGACATATGTCAGCGTAATTTCCTCCACTTTTCCCCATTCGCCTTCCACGATCAGGATATCATCAATACGGATAGGTTGCGTAAACGCGATCTGTAAGCCCGCAAGGAAGTTTGTAAGAGAATGCTGGGCGGCAAAGCCGATAATGACACTTCCGATGCCCACCCCCGTAAGCAGGCCCGCGCCGATCTTGCGCATGTTGGGGAAACTGAGCAGGATAACAGCCACGGTTACGATAACGATGAGGGCAATAAGCACTTTCCGGATAAACTGGAACTGCGTTCGTATTTTCCGGGCTTTCAGGTTATCGGCCTGTGATATGTCGTACTTATAGAGGATGTATTCTTCGAACATCCGGAAAATATTGATTAGTATTGCTGAGAAGCCGATAATAAGCAGTATCTCAATTACCTGATTTAGCGGTTTCAGCACTGCAGGGGATAAGCGCATGATCTTTAAGCCAAAGTTCAGTGCAAGCACCGGCAGCAGAAAATTAAGAGGCTTGCTTAGAAGTGCAGCTTTTGACTTAATGAACCGATAATCAGGTTGCTTGATCCAGTTCAGCTTTACAATCAGGTTGAATAGCAGTTTTAACAAAACTCCAACCAGAATAGCAGCCGCAGCGATGATTAGATTCCATGCAAACGCCGGGAGGTCGTCTGAGAGGTTTAAAAACTGATCGTTCATACTCTCGATTAACAAAGTCTTTATGCAATTGATTAAACAGAATTTTTAATTTTTTATCACACTTACCGCCTTTAATACGTTTTATAGGTTAACCGAAAGGAAATATTAATGAGCAAAACGATCATCGTATCAAACCGATTGCCGGTAAAAGTAACATCAGGGGACGAGGGATTGCAGATAACTACCAGTGAAGGTGGCCTCGCTACAGGACTCGGATCCGTTTATAAACAGGGGAATAATGTTTGGATAGGCTGGCCCGGTCTGGACCTTTCAGAACAGGACGAGAAGGATCAGGTAACAAAAATCCTTGGCGAGAGTAATCTGGCGCCGGTATTTCTCTCACAGGACGAGATCAATCAATACTATGAAGGGTTTTCGAACGAGATATTGTGGCCGGTGTTTCACTATATGTCTACGTATGCCAAGTATAACGACTCGTACTGGAAGTGCTATCAGCATGTTAATGAAAAGTTCAGGGAGGCCGTACTTGAGCAGATCGAACCAGGTGATACGGTTTGGATACATGACTATCAGCTGTTACTGTTGCCGAAGTTGATTCGCGACGTTCAGCCGGAGATCACTATCGGCTTCTTTTTACATATTCCCTTTCCTTCCTTCGAGCTTTTCCGGCTGATCCCGTGGAGGGAGCAGCTGTTAACGGGCATGTTAGGGGCCGACCTGATCGGTTTTCATACCTATGATAATGTTCGCCATTTCTTAAGCAGCGCCACGCGGCTCCTGCCTGCAACCGCTTCTGCCAATGTTGTTTCGCACGCTGAAAGCACTTCCGTAATTGAGACGTTCCCGATGGGGATTGATTTCGAAAAGTTTCAACAGCTGGCGCTGGATGAGAACGTTAGAGAGATCGGCGGCACCCTCAGATCCAATTTTGAAGACCAAAAGATCATTCTTTCCATTGACCGGCTCGACTACAGCAAGGGTATCGTCCAGCGTATTCAGGCCTTTGAACTACTTTTGCAGCACCATCCCGAATATCTCGAAAAGGTGGTGCTGTATATGGTTGTGGTCCCTTCGCGCGATACCGTACCACAATACAGCGAACTGCATGATGATATCGATAAGCTGGTCGGAAACATCAACGCAACTTACCGTACACAGAACTGGCATCCAATCCATTACTTCTACCGTTCGTTCGATGTCGAGACGCTGGCTGCTTTGTATACGACGGCGGAGGTTGCGTTGATCACACCTATGCGCGATGGTATGAACCTGGTCTGCAAGGAGTATGTAGCCTGCAGAACCGACAACCGCGGGGTGCTCATCTTAAGTGAGATGGCAGGAGCTGCTTCAGAGCTTTATGAAGCTCTCCTCGTCAATCCGAATAACATCGGCAGTATTATGGAAGCCATTGTTACGGCACTTACCATGCCGTACGAAGAACAGGAGCGCCGCATGAAGCAACTCCGCTATATCGTACAGAAATTCAATGTGAGACATTGGGTCAGGCTGTTCACCGATAAGCTGTCAGAGGTAAAGGATATGCAGGCGTCAATGTATGCGCGCCGGGTAAGCCAGCAGACTGAGAACCGGATCAAAGAACAGTATACTGCAGCAGCAAGTCGTATCATCTTTCTTGATTATGACGGAACACTCGTCGGATTTCACTCTGATTATTCGAAAGCTGCGCCCGACCATGAGCTGATGCAAATTCTTCAAAGACTCACCGCTAATCCCTTAAACAAAGTAGTATTGATCAGTGGCCGCAACTATAAAAACCTTGAGGAGTGGTTTGGCCACTTAAAGCTCGATATGATCGCTGAGCATGGTGCGTGGTATAAAGAGGAGGGCGACTGGAAAAATCTGCCGGGATTGACTGACGGTTGGAAGAAAGAGATCTTGCCGGTATTGGAAACCTATACCGACAGAACGCCCGGGGCTTATATGGAAGAGAAGGACTTTTCGCTGGTATGGCATTTTCGAAGCACCGAAAGAGGTCTGGGCGAATTACGTGCCGGCGAGCTTTTTACCAATCTTCAGTATCTGATCCAGGACAAGCGCCTTCAGCTTTTGCGCGGCAATAAGGTGATCGAAGTAAAGAGTATCGAGATCAATAAAGGAATAGCTGCCCTGTCGTGGCTCGGTGACGACAGCTATGACTTTATTATGGCGATAGGAGATGATCACACCGATGAGGATCTATTCAAGGCCCTGGCGGATAATGCGTTTACCATTAAGGTTGGTACCAATGTGTCCGCGGCTGCATACTATGTCGAAAACCATAAAGCCGTACGCAGGCTGCTGCAATTCATGGCAGATTAGCCGGAAAGCAAAAAGGTGGCTCATTCGCCACCTTTTTCTTTCAGCCAGAATAATAGGCTTACGAAGTCTTGTCGTGGCCCTGGAGCTTCACAATTTTATTGTAAATGCCTAAAAGTAAAAATGGCGCCGCCCACTGGCCAACAAATAATGCATTGGAATTTTTGCCGATAGACTTTAGCGCCAACGACACTCCCATAGAAGCGACCGCTGCCCACAGATATACGTCCGACGGTATTTTTGCGGTCTGCTCTTCAATCGTTTTCGCTACTGGTCCTTCCTTCTGTGCGGGATTCACGGTCTCTAACATCACTAGTCCTCCTTAAGATTAATTTTCAATAAATGTTTATAGCATAACACACTTTGGTCAAGTTTGTTACCGGATTTTTAGAGTTTCGAATACGAAACGTGAGTTCTTAATTTGGAGTTACGGCATCAGGCTCACTCGTTTTTACTGCCAGCTCTGGATATGAACAATCCGGTAATAACCAGAAGCACGCCTGCGCCGGTATAGATGCTGATCGTGTCGTTGACCATCAGCGCCGCAATAAGAATTCCGAACAACGGACAGAGAAACAACCATAGCCCTGCATTTACTGCATTGACCTTAAGCAGCCACAGCCACAACTGAATGGCGACGATCGATACCGGTATGGCAAGCCACATCACAGAAAACCAGAAGTTGAGGTCAAACACGTTTTGGGTATCCCGGTAAAAAAAGAGCGCAAACGGCAGAAGCAGCAAACCGCCGATCAGTGTTTGCCAGCCGTTTATTGTGAACAAGCTGAGGCCATTCCAATCCTTAGATGAATAATAAACCGCTCCTGCAGAATAGGAGAGCATGCTGATCAAAAGTATGGTCAGCCCTGTTATGGACACCTCTGTACCTTCTAATAAAGGAAAAGCGGTACAGATGATCCCAGCCAGGCAGGTGAGGATGCCCGCTGCCACGGGAAGAGTGATCCGCTTATTAAAGAAAAATACCAGCATAAGGCTGATGAAAACCGGATTAGTGGCAACAGCGAGCGCTCCGATGCCGGCGGTAACCTCCTGCATGGCGATTACATAGC
>DASWXL010000047.1:0-7382 GCA_036405495.1 Sphingobacteriaceae bacterium
TAATAAACTTTTGCGCTAACAATTACCTGGGCCTGTCATCACATCCGAGAGTAATTGAGGCAGCAAAGAAAGCTATCGACTCACATGGCTACGGATTGTCGTCAGTTCGTTTCATTTGCGGCACTCAGGACATTCATAAGGAGCTGGAGAAAAAGCTTTCCGAGTTTCTGGGAACGGAGGATACCATCCTGTATGCTGCAGCTTTTGATGCCAACGGCGGTGTATTTGAGCCATTATTTAACGACAAGGATGCCATCATCTCTGATGAGCTGAACCACGCTTCGATCATTGACGGCGTCCGGCTTTGCAAGGCGCAGCGGTATCGCTATAAGCATGATGACATGGCCGATCTGGAAGAAAAGCTGAAAGAAACCCAGCATCTTCGGCACCGGATCATTGTCACCGACGGTGCTTTTTCAATGGACGGGACCATCGCTCAGCTGGATAAGATCACGACCCTCGCAGAAAAATATACAGCACTGGTCATGATCGACGAAAGCCACTGCTCCGGTTTTCTTGGAAGAACCGGCCGCGGGACGCATGAACACCACGGCGTGATGGATAAGATCGATATTATAACCGGAACCCTCGGCAAAGCGCTTGGTGGAGCTTCCGGAGGTTTTACTTCTGGCAAGAAAGAGATCATCGACATGCTTCGGCAGCGTTCAAGGCCCTATCTTTTCTCTAACACCCTTGCCCCTTCCATTACCGGTGCATCCATCAGTGTTCTTGAAATGCTGAGTGAAACCACCGAGCTGAGAGATAAGCTGGAATACAATACGAAGTACTTTCGCGAAAAAATGACCGAGGCTGGCTTCGACATAAAACCGGGCGTACATCCTATCGTTCCGGTGATGCTGTATGATGCCAAGCTTGCCCAGGAGTTTGCGGCGAAAATGCTCGAAGAAGGAATCTATGTGATCGGTTTTTACTATCCTGTTGTTCCGCAGGGTAAGGCCAGGATCCGTGTACAGCTGTCTGCCGCACACAACCAGGAGCATCTCGACAAAGCCATTGCAGCGTTCACAAAAGTGGGTAAAGAATTAGGCGTACTGAAATAACCATGCAAGAAAAATTAGATCAATACACATTAGAAATAAATGCTTTCACGCCGGCAAATGCGGATGAACTCGAAAGCTTTCGTATTAAGTTTTTAGGTACGAAAGGCATTATTAAAGAACTGTTTGAAGAATTCAAGACGGTATCTCCTGACGAAAAAAGGGCTTTAGGAAAGGTTTTGAACGACTTTAAAAAACTCGCAGAAGAAAAGTACCATCTCCTCAGGGAACAGGCCGACAATGCAGGACAAAAGACGCAGGTAGCCAACCAGGACCTGACGCTGCCGGGTGAGAATTTTGAGATCGGGTCGCGACACCCGCTGTCTCTCGTAAGAAAAGAGATCATTGAGATCTTTAAAAAATTAGGATTTACAGTTGCTGAAGGGCCGGAGATCGAAGATGACTGGCATAACTTCACGGCATTGAACTTTCCTGAAGAGCATCCGGCAAGAGATATGCAGGACACATTCTTTATCAAGAAAGGCGGTGAGAAGGGCGATATTGCACTGCGGACCCATACGTCCTCGGTACAGGTCAGAATGATGGAAGCCGGCAAACCACCTTTCCGCTCCATCATGCCGGGCAGGGTTTACCGGAATGAAGCCATTTCAGCGCGTGCACATTGCTTCTTCCATCAGGTAGAAGGTTTATATATCGACGAAAACGTTTCATTTGCCGATCTGAAACAGACCCTGTTCTACTTCGTACAGGAGCTTTTTGGAGAAGGCACCAAGGTCCGTTTCCGCCCGTCGTACTTTCCGTTTACCGAACCTTCTGCCGAGATGGATATTTCATGTACCATTTGTAAGGGCGAAGGCTGTAACATGTGTAAGCAAAGTGGCTGGGTAGAGATCCTGGGCTGCGGAATGGTTGACCCGAACGTGCTGGAGAACTGCAACATCGACAGCAAACAGTATACGGGGTATGCTTTCGGAATGGGAATTGAACGGATCACTAATCTGAAATATGTGATCAAGGATCTGCGTTTATTCTCTGAGAATGACGTTCGCTTCCTGAAGCAGTTCAAGACAGAGTTGATATGATGAAAATCGCAGGTATTATTTTGGTATGCTTTCTTTTGTTTTCTTGTAACAAAGATCAGGAAGGGAGGATACCAAACATTCCTGTGAGTTTCCGTGCTCCGCTGAACGACCCCCGGTTAAGCCGGCTATCGAGCCCCGGCGGAGCCGTTACCATTGACGGCCATGGTGTTGCCGGTTTGATCATCTACCGCAGGCCCGATAATGCCTATGTGGCCTTTGACCGGTGCAGCCCGGTAAATCCGGAGCAAAAATGCGCCGTAGTACTCGACGATCCCACCTTAACAGTTACTGATAAATGCAGCGGTGCCGTATTTTCCTTATACGATGGCGCGCCGATGAAAGCGCCCGCAAAATTGCCTTTAAAGCAATATCAGGTAAATATTAGTAGTTTTGAAATTTCCGTGAGTAACTGAGTATGGAGATTGACAAAATTAAAGAAAGCATAAAGAGAGCTGCACAGGACCTCTTCAGAAGATACGGCTATCACAAAACGAGCGTTAACGAGATCGCGAAAAAAGCAAAGATCGCTAAGGCAACCATCTACAAATACTTCGACAGCAAAGAGCTGGTGCTTCATGCGATCCTGATGGATTATATTCAGCAAAGCGTTCATGACCTGATCCATAACCAGTCGGAAGACGT
Organism: Sphingobacteriaceae bacterium; assembly: GCA_036405495.1. Classification (GTDB taxonomy): domain Bacteria; phylum Bacteroidota; class Bacteroidia; order Sphingobacteriales; family Sphingobacteriaceae; genus DASWTL01. The sequence goes on from DASWXL010000047.1 coordinate 2,744, forward strand.
GAGCGAAGAGGAATATTTAAGTAACCTGATCCTGAAGACCAGTCGCCTTTCGTATACCATCTGCAATGAATTCATCGGCTGGGATTTTATACGCGAGTCGACGAATGCACAGGAGTTTTTAAAGATCCTTTCTGACGATCTGGAAAAACTCCTCATCAAATCGTTCCTTGAAGTACGCGCCTTCCGCACCGAGGACCAATCCGACCGTCTGCGATTTCTGATCAAAGCCAGTAAAAGCATTGTTTTCTCATTCGCCTTTACTTCGGTAAGTGAATCAGACGTTCGTAAGAACTTCATCTCCTTTCAGAAAGAGATGCTCCCTTACCTGGTCAGAGCGGCTATTCAATAAAACCTTTTTATAAACGCTGTGTTAAGTTTTTATACCGATTTGCACTTCGGTATAAATCCATTTATTTTTATACCATACCCAAAAGCGTTTTTAATATGAGTCGTGAAATTTTTGAATTTTCAGCTATGATCGACGAACAGTTTGACTTTTAACCTTTTTAAAGCCGCCAACGCAAAATTTCCCTAATTTTGCAACCCAATGAAAAAAATACCGGCGGAAAAAAAGCTTATTCAGAATGTTCAGGTCATTGATATTGCTGAAGAGGGAAAAGGAGTAGGAAAAGCGGACGATCTGGTCATCTTTATCGATAAAGCCGTTCCCGGCGATGTTGTGGATATAGAACTGACCCGAAAGAAAAGGAACTTTGCAGAAGCAAAGATACAACGGCTGATCACCCCTTCTGTTCATCGTACCGAACCATTTTGCGAGCATTTCGGCACCTGTGGTGGCTGCAAATGGCAGCACATGACCTATGAAGCACAATTGCAGTTCAAGCAGAAATCAGTGTCCGATGCGCTCCAGCGATTAGGCAAAATTGACGTCTCGCATAGTGAACCTATTCTTGGGTCTGAAAAGACCCGTTTCTACCGGAATAAACTCGAGTTCACATTCTCAAACAAGCGATGGCTTACAAACGAAGACATCGCAAACAGCGAGAACATGGAAATGAACACCTTAGGTTTCCATGTACCGCTTCGTTTTGACAAGATCCTTGAGATTCGCAAATGCCATCTTCAGGAAGACCCTTCCAATGCGATCCGAAATGAGCTTCGGGATTTCGCTCTGTTGGAAAATATATCATTTTATGACCTTCGCGCACACGGGGGTACTTTACGGAACCTGATCATCCGCACTGCACTGACCGGCGAGCTCATGGCAGTAGTGGTCTTTGCTTATCCGGCGGAAGGGGAAGTGGAAAAAGTAATGACGTTTCTCCAAACCCGGTTCCCGGAGATCACTTCTCTGTTATACATTATCAACCAGAAGAAAAACGACACTATCTTTGATCAGGAGATACACACGTGGGCCGGCAAAGATCATATTTTCGAAGCCATGCCGTCGGATAAGCCGCAGCATGATGCGCTGAAATTCAAGATCCAGGCGAAATCGTTCTATCAAACCAATTCCATACAGGCCTACGAGCTGTACCGGATAACAAAAGAATTTGCCGGTTTTACCGGCGATGAGCTGGTCTATGACCTGTATACGGGAGCCGGAACCATTGCTAACTTCGTGGCGCGGGATGTACGGGAGGTGATCGGTGTAGAATATGTTCCGACAGCTATTGAAGACGCTAAAATAAATTCAGCCATCAACGATATTCATAACACAAAGTTCTATGCCGGTGATATGAAGGACGTTTTAACACCAGCATTTGTAAGCGTCCACGGAAAGCCAGATGTGGTGATCACTGACCCTCCCCGGGCCGGAATGCATGCCGACGTTGTCATGCGATTACTGGAAATGGAGGCGCCAAAGATCGTGTACGTAAGCTGTAACGCTGCCACCCAGGCCCGCGACATTGCATTGCTGACAGAAAAGTATGATGTTGCACGAATCAAACCGGTGGACATGTTTCCACATACGCAGCACGTAGAAAATGTGGTTTTGCTCACGTTGAAAGAAAAACAATTCACACCCTCAATTGATATAGCTTAATACGACCATGGATTTACAGGATCTGTTGAACCAGAGTAACGGAGAAAGCCAGTCCGGCCAGAAGGAAAGCCCGCTGAAAAGCCTTGAGGAAGATCTCAAGTTCTACAGCGACTCCATGAAAGAAGTATCTACTGAGATCATGGTGGAGGGCATTTCAGCCTACCCTATTTTTGTGGCCCATCAGCATGAGGTCAACCTTGGCGAGCCGATCCTCGACAAAAAAGAGCTGAATACCAACTGGACCATTCATGCCTCCACCCTGGAAGAATTTGTGGAAAAAAGGATCATACATCCCGATAAGAAAGAACGGTTCATTAAGCATTTCAAAAGTGCCCACGACTTCATGTGCTTGTTCGTCGTTGTACCCGAAGGTGCAAATTTTGTATTTTTCCCCTACCAGTAGAAAGTAAAAGTGATGGCGGGTGTTTATTCGCCACCACTTTTAACAAAGCCTACCTGGTTCGTTTAAGGTGAGACATTTTAGACACTTCCTGCGTACCGACTTTAGCACCGCCCTTGTAATGTACGTTTGATATCCCGCTTGCTTTCACGTCGAGTGTTTTTTCCGCAGTAATGTGCACATTTGAAACTCCGCTGACATCAGCGTCTACATCATCAGCTTTGAGGTCATAGGCTTTAATGTTGCAGGCGCCGCTGGCATCAACCATTAGTTTATCGGTTTTACCAGACAATTTCACATTGCACGCCCCCGACGCATTTACCTTCATACTGCCCGCATCGACATCAAGCGTGCAGTTGTTTGCACCTGAAAGATCTAGTGAAAGTTCATTGGTAACTAACTTGTTTTGTGTAAAGAAATTAGTTGCTCCGCTTCCTGTCAGGCTGTTAAGATTCTTATAGGTAACGTATAATTTTATTTTCAGATCGTCTTCATCCCGCCATCTGGTGCGTTCCTTATTTTCCCATTTGATATTCAGAACACCGTTATCAACGGACACCTTCACGTAATCCCGGTATTTTTCAGTCATCTCGAGCTCTACCTTCTCCTGATTGCCTTTTGTAAGATAGACAGATGCAATTCCCGACGCCTGAATGGACGTAAAGCCTGATAAGTTGAGCGGCTTTCTGGCCAGATCGCTCTGTGCAAACAGCGATGTAGTAATAAATGCGCAGATCACTGCAAATCCGATTTTGATCGATTGTTTCATATCATTATCCCTTTGGTTTTAAGAATAAGACGCCACAGAATCGATAGGGTTGCACAAACCGAATTTTTATTTTGAGAAACGGGATGTTAGGCAGATTATGTAATTTCAACCGAAATTCCATAAACGATGCCCGACAAACGAATTCTGATCCTTAACCATAAACAAATTGCGCAGAAAATTGACCGGATGGCGTTCCAGATCCTGGAGGACAGTCTTGAAGAGCGTGAAATTGTAATTGCAGGAATCGCCGACCGCGGTTATACGCTCGCACAACGGATCAAAGCGAAGCTGGGAGAAATATCAGGATTTAAGATTACGCTGATGAAGATCGAACTCGATAAAGACAGTACTCATCTGCAAGCCGCTACCGATATTTCGCTTGAAGCCGCCGCCAATAAAACCGTTATTCTGGTTGATGATGTATTGAACAGCGGTCGTACGCTCGTTTATGGCCTGGGTGTTTTTCTGAATATCCCACTGAAGAAGCTGCGTACTTTAGTGCTGGTCGACCGCAGTCACCACAGCTTTCCCATCTCAACCGATTTTACAGGATTTCAACTTGCTACAGTGCTGAAAGAGCATGTTGACGTGATATTAAGTCCGGACGGCGAAGATGCAGTTTATTTAAGTTAAAAATCCAATGAGCAATTCTGACTATAAAGAATTTCAATTTGGTTGGCTGCTCTTTATAATAGTACTTCCGATATACCTTGTATTAACCATTCTGTTTGTTTTCAACATCGGCGATAATCCATTAAACAGGGAAGAGTTCTTTATTGTAACTGGCATCTTTCTATTAGTCTTCCTTCTTTTCTATGGCATGACAACGAAAATCGGAAAAAATTGGATCACAATATCTTACGGCATCGGTTTGATCCAAAAAAGAATTGCAATTGATAGAATTAAAGAATTACATACAGTAAAAACCGCGGCGATCTATGGCTGGGGAATACGGATCATCCCTAACGGAGTGCTCTTTAACATTAGTGGTTCTGATGCACTGGAATTAAGCTTTAAGGACACTAAACGGATTATCCGGATTGGCACGAAAGATCCGAAGAAACTCAGAAATGAGATAATCAAGTCAATGGATGCCTGAAATAAGCTGCCAGCTTCTCCCCTGTCAGATCGATCCCATCAACCAGGTACTTCGCTCTTTTGTAGAATGGTTCACGATCGGCAAGCCGGGTTTCGATAAAGCTGACCAGCTCCTCGCCCTCTAACCCATTTAGCAGGGGCCGCTCGGACGAGCCTTTCAATCGCGAAGCAAGCGCTTTTGGCGGCATCATGATATAAACCGTGGTCCCGTTCGCGTTCATCCAATCCATGTTATCAAAAAAGCAGGGCGCACCACCGCCGGTTGCAATCACCATATTTTCAGAAGGAAGATCCGAGCGAAGGGTGTCACGCTCCAGCTCGCGGAATTTGCTTTCCCCGTATAACCGGAAATAGTCCTGAATAG
>DASWXL010000048.1:0-3813 GCA_036405495.1 Sphingobacteriaceae bacterium
GGTATGATACCTTCAATCCACTCACTTCTTCTTATGAGATCAGGTACTGGACCATTAAAGCTGCCCCGATCTTAAATGATGCAGAAGATATTTCCTATATCGTATTTAGCCTTACCGACGTCACAGAGGTTATCAATCTGGCAGAAAATGAAAGGCTGGCCTATGAGGCCGTTGAGCTGCAACGAAAGCAGCTGTATAGTCTGTTTATGCAGGCCCCCGTTGCTATCGGCATTTTTATCGGCCCCAATTATATCGTAGAACTCGCCAACCCGACCCTTTGTACGCTTTTCGGCCGGACTGAAGACGAGTTGTATGGCAAACCTATTTTTGAAGTTATGCCTGAATCCGCAGGTGTCGGTATTGAAGATCATCTCGACAGCGTCCTTTACACTGGTAGGCCGTATGTTGGTACAGAGCAGCAGATCCCCGTCATGAGGAGGGGAAAGCAGAAAATCGTTTATTTTAATTTTGTTTACGAACCCCTGCATGAAGTAGACGGCAGTATTTCGGGTGTGATCGCCGTTGCCACTGATGTTACGGAGCAGGTCCATTACCGGCACAGGCTGGAGGAAAGTGAGCATCGTGTAAATATGGCTTTGGAAGCTTCTAATCTGGGCGTATGGGATCTGGACATTCCGAAAGATGTGATCACCCGGAACAGCAGATATGATGAGATCTTCGGTTACAAGGATTCTAATCTGCCCTGGAATTCCGAATTCCTGATGGAACACATTGTTCCGATGGATCGTGAACGGGCGCGGATGGCGGTAAAAAAGGCGTATCTGCGAACTGGCAAGCTGAATGCGCAGGCCCGTATCAAATGGCCGGATGGTTCTTTACACTGGATCCATTGCATCGGAACGGTATATTATAATGAAAAACGCGAGCCGGTACGAATGCTTGGAACCATTCAGGATATAACCGAGCGAAAGGAAAAGGAGCGGCATAAAGATGAGTTTATCAGCGCCGTAAGCCATGAGTTGAAAACTCCCGTCACGTCTTTAAAGGCATTTTGCCAGGTGCTGCAGCGAAAGTTTGTCGAAAGTGAAAGTCCTGTTGCTGCTGAAATGCTCGGAAAAATGAATACCCAGATCAACAGGCTCAATATCGTGATCCAGGATCTTCTCGATGTGACGCGCATCGAGGGAGACAGACTTCAATACAGGCATGACACCTTTGTGTTTAACGAGCTCATGTCGGAGATCGTAGAAGAAGTACAGCGGACTACAGATACCCACACCATTCTTATTCAGAATACGGATCCAGGCATCGAAATCTACGGTGACCGCGAACGGATCGGGCAAGTACTGACCAATCTGCTCACCAATGCCGTAAAATACTCGCCTGGTAAGGACCTTGTCATCGTTTCTTTGAAGAGAGAAAAGGATACGATGGTATGTTCAATTAAGGATTTCGGTATCGGTATTCCTCCGGAAAAGCACAACAGCGTGTTCGAGCGGTTTTACCGGGTAAAAGAAAATGATCCGTCCCTGGTTTCAGGTTTGGGGTTGGGATTATACATTTGTCATGAGATCATAAAGCGGCAGAACGGAATGATCTGGCTTGACAGTTCTGTGGGAAAGGGGGCAACGTTTTTCTTCAGTTTGCCGTTATAAAGTGATCTTCATGATGTGATCAGCGGTTCCTCTTTTCCTGTTCGCTCTCCTTTATCTTCCTGTTTGTCGACTTCTATATCCTTAATGGCCCCGGTAAATATTAAGCCAGCTGCTGCAGCATGTGCTGCAGCTTCAACGGTGTTTTCAACGAGGATCATTTCAACTTTTTCCGATCGGAGTTCCTGCGAAATCTGAACCGCGATCTTTTTGCGGTCGGGAAGCTGAACGTCCCGGATATAGACGGCAAGGATCCTTCCCGGATATTTTTTAACGATCTCCCGGTATATTTTAGGGTCTTCCTGACCGCTGTCGCCGATCAGTATAAAATTCAGTTCGGGGTAGGTAAGGAGTATGTTTTCGATCTCTTTAAACTTATGCCCCATATGACCGGAGCTGATCAGTTTATTGTCCTGCAACCCAAAATCGCGCAGGAGCAGCGGTCCCTCAGGTATCTGGTTGAGGTCAAGAAACTCTTTAAGCAGATCATACAGATTCCATGGACTGCTGGAAACATAGAAGAACGGATTATTTCGCTTGCCGTTTCGTCCCAGCTGCAGCGACCGGTAGAATTCTGAAACGCCCGCAAACGGGAGGCGGGTTCTTGAGTTATGGAGGAAAACGGTACGCGACATGGCCAGTACATCCGTAGCGGTCGTCTTAATTACGGTATCGTCAATATCGCTGATAATGCCGTACTCCGCATCGTGAGGTGGGATAAGTACCTGTGCATCGCAATTTAAGCCTTGTTTGAAAGGAATTGGTGCATCGATCAGTTCGATCTTGACCTTATGCCACATCTCATCGGCATTTAGCAGAGTAGCAGGAGCCAGGTTTAGCATGAAATAACCTTCCTCATCGGTAATGACCACATGCTCGTCCGACTGATGCCGGATACGTACGCGGGCGTTCGGCACTTCGTCGCTCTCAAACCGCTTATACATGTTCAGCAGATTATTCAGGATCGTGTCTTTATTGGTTGACCGGGCGATGCCTTTATCTTCTAATATCCTCCCTCTGACGTACAGGCGGTTTACAGTTCCATAACTACGGTAAGTAACGATCTGTAGCGGATCGTTGAGCTTCAGGCGGCGCTTGAGATCAAAGGTCAGGTCATCAAATTCTTCTTCTATTAGAGATGAATATTTTCCGAAAAGTGTTTTCCAGTGGCTCATACTGGATAAATGGCTTTATGAGATCGTTTGTTTGCCGGGCAACTGGCTGAAGGTTTTCTTCTTCAGTACAAAATAATTCCAGACTATGCTACCACCATAGAAGCCGAATGAATTAAAATTCCTGGTATGTCCATGTCTTTTTTTGACGGTCCTGAAGAAGCTCCGAAAGAAGTTAGTATGCGCTTTATTGATCGCCATCGCATTGCGTTTCTTTCCATCGATCAAAAACCTGAGGAGGGAAATAAAGTCCAGCCAGAACCGGAGGAATATAATAACGATAGCCTGCATGGCGGGCAGATTCTTGTGAAGCATCACCAGGTTATTCCTGAAATTGAGGTAAGTTTTATAAGGACTTTCGGTACTGAGTGTTCCGCCGCCGAGGTGGAAGACCGTCGATTCGGCACAATACATGATCTTATATCCGCGGTTCTTCAGTCGCCAGCAAAGGTCAATTTCTTCCATATGTGCGAAGAAATCGGCGTCCAGGCCGCCGACTTCATTCCAATAGTTCCTTTTAACGAACAGTGCGGCGCCAGTGGCCCAGAAGACTTCGGACGACTGATCATATTGCCCGGTATCGGTCTCAACGGTGTCGAATACTCGTCCCCGGCAAAACGGATACCCTAAAAAGTCGATAAATCCGCCGGCAGCCCCCGCATATTCGAATTTTTCCCGGTTCGTATAGGATAATAGCTTTGGCTGCGCCGCGGCAATGGTATTATCGGTTTCCATCAGCGTGATCACGGGCTCTATCCAGTTTGGCGTTACCTCCACATCTGAATTCAGCAAAACAAAATAGTCTGCATCAACCTGCGATAAAACCTGGTTATATCCACCGGCAAAACCATAGTTCTCGTCATTTCTAATGATGCGGACCTCAGGAAACTTTTCAATTAAATAGTCGACGGAACCGTCACTTGATGCATTATCGCCGACGATGATCTCTAAGTTGGGGTAGCCGGATCTGACAACTGACGGTAGATATTCGGCCAGATGATGCTTCCCGTTCCAGTTTAGAATAACAA
>DASWXL010000049.1:0-13190 GCA_036405495.1 Sphingobacteriaceae bacterium
GTGGCATACGCGATCAAACCGCTTGCATATCCCTTATCCGGAAGCGTTTCCGCATTGGCGATCACCTGATCAGCGTCGTAAATGATCTTGTTGCTACTGCTCCATAAACCGCCCAGGATGGTATTTGTTCCATCAACAGTGGCACCACCGGTACTTAACTGAAGTTCAGGAATGTTGCCCGGGTTGACCAGAAACAGTTCATTCGTTACAAAACCGTTGGCGGTAACACTGTTGAACAGGCTGCTGGCCCGGCCTGCGGTGTACACCCGCTGCAAGCCGATCGCCACGCCTGTCAGGCCCTTGGCCGAACTGAATACAGCTTCTTCGGTTGCCCGGGAAGGGTCAGTGTACTCTTTATCACAAGCCGGCATTAGCGGCAACAAAGCGATCAGAATGTATGATGAGATTTTAATTGTTTGCTTTTTCATTTCTAAGATCTTTGGCGATGAAACGTTTTGTTAAAATTTGACCTGTAAACCCAGACTGAACGTTCTTGGGATTGGCACTGCACCAAAATCGATCGCGCGTAAAATAGTTGACTGACCGCCGGCGTTTACTTCAGGATCGTATCCTTTATAATCATCCCATGAGATCAGGTTTCTGCCACTCAGGCTAACCGTCAGATCTTTTATGAAACGCAAACGCCCAACATGATAGCGAAGCATGAGTTCCCGCAGCTTAACAAAAGAACCGTCGTCGACCCTCCATTCTTCAACAGCATACACGCCGGAAATATAGCCGCGGGGAAGCAGGCCCAAATGCTCCTGCTCGGCAACCAGGCCGTTGCCGACGCCCTGACGTGTCCTCCAGTCAGCATTCCAGACGTCGCCGCCGCTAACTCCGTCAACCTGTACCCTGAATGCCAGTTTTTTGTATTGAAACTCATTTACAACCGAAAATGTATAATCGGGATTGGGATTGCCGATCACTTTCCTCAGAGGCGTTCCGGTTGGCAAACCGTCAGGACCCCGCTGTGGGGTATAGGTTGTTGCACCGTTTTGAATGCCACGTTCAATTACGGGGATACCGTCTGCATTAGTCAGCAGGTTGCCATTTGCATCACGGGCAAAAAAGGTTCCGTAGAACACACCTATCGGCTCGCCGTCAATGATCGCCACAGGCGCTCCGGCATTTGTACTGAACAGCCTCAATCCTCCAACATCAAGGGCTTTATTATCATTGCGATTGAAAATAACCGAAGCATTCCAGTTAAAGTTATCATTGCGTACCGGCGTTGCATTCAGTACCAGTTCAATTCCCTTATTCTCCAGTGAGCCAACGTTGTCCAATAAACTTGAGAAGCCGGTTGTCGGGGCAACAACACGTGCGATCAGCAGATCGTCGACCCGCTTCCTGTACCAGTTAAACTGAACACCAAGCCGGTTGTTAAAGTACGACAGGTCGGTACCCAACTCCAGTTCCTTTTGCCGCTCCGGCTTAACATTCTCATTGGCAAGTGTTGCACTTGAAAACAAGGACGTGCGGCCTAAAAATGACTGGGTTGAGTAAGCATTAAAACGATCATATGCACCGATCCCGGTCAGGTTTCCCGACTCTCCGTAAGCCACTCTCAGTTTGAACGTATCCCACCAGTCTGATACTCCCAAACCTTTCCAGTAGTTCGCAGATGAAATAACGTAACTACCGCTTCCTTTTAAATACTCCTGAGTCCGCTGATCGTCTCCAAAAACGGACGATTGATCTACCCTGATGGCTCCGGTCAGAAACAGGTGTTCTTTGAATTTAAAGTTTTGCTGAAAATATGCACCGCTGATAGAATATTCGCTTCGGCCATCGATGTTTGGCAAAATGGTGCTTGCCCCATTAACAGTTTCGACAAAGGGGGCCAATCCCCGGCCATTCAGCAGGGAATACCGACTTTTTTCATATTGATAAGAGAGCCCTACCTGGCTGGTAGAACCAAGGCTATTGGATATCTTCCAGTCGTATGTGCCGTTGAGCTCATTATTGAACAGCAAAGCGGTATTGCTGGCTGTACTGGCATAACCGTTCAATGCCGGATCCAGAGTAGGTCCGCCACCGTAAAAACCGGTGCTGACATTGTAAGCAAAAGGCGGAATGTAAGTTGTACCATTCTGGGTCGAATTGTCAACACCAACCGTGTAGTCGATGATCAGGTTCTGAATGGGAAATAACTTTACCGTAGCATTAGCCAGGACGCGATTCGTTTCCTGACGCTGCTTAATATCTTCGATGATCGAAACGGGGTTGACCCTTCCCCGTTCGCCGACGGCCTGCAGGTTTCCCAGTGCATCGCGGACGAAAATATCGTGAAAGTTACCAATAATGGTTACAGAGTTCATCGGAGAGAAGAACGAGTTTCCGTCCGGTTTTTCATTTGCGGCGCTGTTGATGTAGTTCAAACCGGCATTGAAAGAGGCCCATTTAAACAACTGCTGATCCAAATTAGCGCGGAAGCTGAACCTTCTGAAATCAGTATTCTTAATTATACCTTCATTCGAAAAATAGGAGGCCGAAGTATAGTACTTTGTGTTCTCCTTGCCGCCGGTTATGGAAAGATTATTGTCTGTGCCTGTTGCGGTTTGAAAAATATAGTCCTGATAATCATACCGCGTAACGGGAGTGGTTGTTGTCAGCGCGGGAGTTAAGATGTCCTGAGTAACCGCATCGGGTGAACCGCCGAATTTAACGGGAGCCTGATTGACGTCAATTTTCTCACGAAGCTCACTCATGGTGATACTTGTTGAGAAATTTATCGCCGGCGCACCGGTCGTACCCCGCTTGGTAAATATCTGAATAACCCCGGAATTCGCTCGTGAACCGTATATTGCCGCAGCAGCTGCGCCGTTGAGCACTTCGATGCGTTCGATATCATTGGGGTTAATGTCAACCAACCGGTTCTGGCCGATGTTACCCACGAAATTGCCGCCGTCGTAGTTACTGGAAGTATTGGTGACCCGGGTAGTCGAGTTGTTGACAATTACACCATCAACAATATAAAGCGGTTCTGATGAGGAGTTCACAGAACTTATGCCCCGAAGGCGTACCGATATACCACCTGCCGGATCACCAGAGTTCTGAATGATCTGGGCTCCTGCGGCTTTGCCTTGCAGCGCCGCCAGAACGTTGCCGGTCGGCGCTTTATTCAGGTCTTCACCGCTTACCGTTCCAACGTAGTTTCCCAGCTGCTTACGGGTAGTACCAGCTGATGTTCCGGTAACGATCACTTCATCCAGGCCGACAACATCGGCGGACAATTCCGCATTGACGGAGGCCGTCGAACTTTGTCCGAGAACGACCGTCTTGGTTTGTGAACTGTAACCGATGAAGGAAAACGTAACCTGGTAGGTTCCGGGACTGAGGGTTACTGGTAAACTGTAATTTCCCTCCAGGTTCGTGGAGGTTGCAAAACTGGTATTCTGAAGTTTAACCAGTACACCCGGAATGGTTTCCTTCGATTGCGCATCAGTAACTTTACCCGATATGGTAAACTGCCTGGTCTGGGCACTACCTGATGCTGAAAACAGCAGTGATAACAAGAGCAACGACCAGAGCGACAGCCGTTTTGTACTCATGCGAAAGTAAATCTCTATCATAGTTTTATCATTTGTGATTTCTGCTCAACTAAAAGATGAAGTAACTTTTAATTAAAAATGTTTGAGCCGGTATTATAAAAACCGATGTGTCACAAAACATGCTTACATCGCCTGATAAAACAATGACCTTCGCGCTTCCATAAAAAAAAAAGCCACCCCGAATTTAACCGGGATGGCTCTTGAAAAATTGTGCCGTTATGCTAAGTTAAGGCTTATCCCACCAAACGGGTTCGCTCAGGTAGGTCAGGCTGGAAGCATTTGGATTCGCCTTAAGAACCTGCTGAATGTTATAGTTGATCTCATAACTTGGGACAGCAAACCTTCTTGGCCAATCCGTATTGTTCGGATACGCTTCCGTAAATACGTGCGACGGACGGTTGAAACCTTTATAGACACCGGAAGCCTCATTATAGTTACCCGAAGCATCGGCGCAGAAGTCATTACGTCTGAGATCGACCCACAATTCAGGAGAATAAGACAAAGCGATATACTTCTGGATCATAATATGGCTTAAGGTCAAACTTCCGGGATCCTGAACAACGGACGTACTTGCCAGGAAATTCGCGATTTTACCCGCATCTACTCCAAGGATCGTCATATGTGCCCGGATACCCGCTTTATATGCCGCAAGGGCATCTGCGGAATTGTTCTGTCTGAATTTCGCTTCAGCCTCAATGAATTTCATTTCCGCATTGGTAAGAAGCAATCCTTTAGCGCCTCGCTGGGTATACCAGGTACCTGTTGATAAAATTCTCTGACCGGCTGTTGGTGCATAGGGGTTCTTACGAAGCGGAACATAAACAGAGTCCTTATTACTGAACTTGTTGGTCGTCGCGTTATAGCTTGAACCCAACGGACCCGTTTTAGGCAGATCACTCTGCATATCAACTCCGGCAGTCCTCACCAGCACGCCGCTTCCGTTCTCAAAGCTTGGAATTAACAGATCGGTCCTCGGATCCTCCATGTTACTAGTTCCCGAAGGTGCACCTGTATAATTATTTGTGATATAGTCAACATAGAGCTTAGTCACCCTTGCAGAAGTTCCTGTATTTGTATATTGTAACGCCTCTTTTGCGGTAGAAGTTACCGGCGTTTCGTCAACATAATGCAGGATAGAACTCTGAGCTTCAGTTTGTGGCGCTTTAGAGAGGGCATCCAATACTGCCTGAGGATTATACGAGCCTTTTTTCGTAAGGTGATTTAAAAACCTTGCTTTTAGCCCGTATGCGAGGCGGATCCAATTGTCGACATTACCCTGGTTAAGGATGTCGCCTTTGGAAAGCGCCGGCGCAGCCGGCCCTTGTGTCTTCTGAAGATCAGCGATCCCCTCATCCAATAGCGCAAGCACTTTTTCCTGGATGTAGGAGCCATCATCAAACTTTGGGGTGATGGTATTGGGATCGTCAAACTCATCGTAAGGCAGCATTCCATAGAAGTCAGCCATATAGCCAAAACCCCATGCCTTCATGATCTTTGCAGCACCGATGTAATGGTAAGCTTCAAGCTTTTCAGCCGATTCGATCAACGGTCTGATGTTTACGGCCGAATTCACATACCAGGCCTGCCATGGCCAGTTGGCACTGGAAGCATGAGAATACCACCTGGTAAGGTTCCAGTTATTATTCACAGCGTAAGTTACGGCGAGTTGCTGTGAAAGAAATGCGGCCCTCGTTCCGGCACTTTCATAAGAATCTGCAAATTGCGCTATAACAGGTGCAAGACGCTGATCCGGCGTAGGGACCTGCGAGTTTGCACTATTGGGGTTCTCGTTCACGTCGATCCATTTCTCACAGGAAGAAAGGGTGACGGAAAGAACCAGTATCGAAAATATTTTTTTCATCGGATATAATTTCTTGATAAAAACAATTAAAATTTAACATTAAGCCCCAATGCGAATCCGGCAGTTGAAGGTACACCTGCATAGTCGATACCTACAGAACCAGATCCGATAACACCAGCACCTGCAGCACTCGTCTCAGGATCCATACCCGAATAGTTCGTCAACAGAAGCAAATTGGTACCTGTGGCTGTTAATGTCGCACCTTTCATAAACTTAACTTTGTTTAAAACTGACTTTGGCAGCGAATAGCCGAGCGAAAGTGAGCGGAGGCGCAGCCAGTTTACTTCTTCGATAAAGAACGGTGCATTATTCAGATAGATATCTCTGTAGTACTTCTCGTTTGCAACAACCTCTCTCGTAACGGCTTCATATTGCTTGGTAACCGGGTTCATCGACTGACCGGTAAACGTGATCGTCTTGCCACGATCCTCGGTTTGCTTGCTTAATCCGTATGCGGTCAGCAGGTATTCGGTACCATTGTAAACATCACCACCTAAACGGAAGTCCACAAGAAACGAAAGATCCCAATTCTTATATGTAAAATTGTTATTCAAACCCGCTATCAGGCTAGGCTCGCGGTTTCCAACCGGAGTAGTGGTTAAAGATGAAGTTAGCGGGTAGCCGGTATTCCAGTCAAGAAGCAAGTTCCCATTGGCATCAGTTTGCCATTTGGAACCGCTTAATCCCATAAAGTTGCCTTCATTGAAAGACGCCGCTTTAGCATTACCCACCTGCACGTCAGTAACATAAAGGATCGGTAAAGCACCAGGCAATTCCTTCACCACACCTTTGTTCTTAGACAGGTTGAGAGTAAGATCCCAGTTGAAATTCGCCTTCTTGACCGGATTTGCATTTAGACTCAGCTCAACACCTTTGTTTTCGATCTCTCCAACATTCACATAACTCAGGATATAAGCCGTTGCATTACTTACGCGCGGCTGCAGGATCTGATCTCTACTGTTATTCACGTAGTAGGTAGCATCAATTCCGATCCTGTTATTAAGGAATCTTAAATCAACACCAAACTCCTTAGATACTGTAGTCTCAGGCTTTAAGACGTCGTTTCCGCGTGTCCATGAATTTCTGAAACCGCCACCTATGGTCAGCTCAGGACCAAATAAGTACGTGTTGGTCTGATACGCCGGTGCGTCTTTACCCACCTCAGCCCATGAAGCACGTAGTTTACCAAAAGAAAGGATGTTGCTTTGAGGAAGCAGCTCAGTGAACACAAAACTACCGCTGTAAGAAGGGTAGAAGAATGACTGATTCTGCTTGGGCAAGGTTGACGACCAGTCATTGCGGCCGGTAACACTCAGGTACAGCATATTCTTATATGCAAGTCGCAGGTCTCCGTACACACCAAACAGACGCTTCCGCATTTTATTTTGTGAGAAATACTGATTTTCGCGGGCAGCATTATTGATGCTTATGAACGTTGGAATAGTGAAGTTCTCCGCACGATTGGAAAGTGACCGTACGTAGGTATCTTCAGCAGTGGTTCCTAACACCAGACTTGCGTCCCAGTCCTGCTTAAACGTCTTATGGAAGTTAAGCATCAGATTGGAGTTAAGATAGCTGTAGTTTCTGTTGGTTTCAGATAACATACCATTCTGCCAGCCAAGCTTCACACTTGACCCCGGTGTGATAAGGCTGCTGTATTCTGTTCCGTAGTTGTCGATACCTAACCGGTAAGACGCATCGAACCAGCTGGCGATCTTTACATTCGAGTACACGGTTCCGATAAAGCGATCAGTATCATCCTGCTGCGGATTTTTATTGATGATCCAGTAAGGGTTATCAACGTCGGCATCAAGCGAAAGCTCAGGAAGCAGACGTGTTTTTGAACCATCAGCATTCAGCCAGTTAGACATATCATCATTCCGCGGCCAGGCAACGATACTTTCCATGTATCCGGAGCCACCGGACCCCCATAATCCACTTCCGGTAAGGGTTTTCTTCGAAGTACTCTTTGCATAGGAGGCATTGATCCCGAATGTGAAAATCCCTGTCTTTTGTTCACCGTTAAAGCGGATAGTACTTCTATCGAAATCCGTAGTAGGCACAACGCCTGACTGAGTCAGGTTTGAAGCCGACAGGTAAAAGTTACCGTTCTTTGAACCGCCGGAAACACTTAAGCTGTTATCGTAAGCGAAGGCAGTTTCAAAGAAGTTCTCCATATTATTATACATGGCGTCGCCCGGCTGAAACTTATCGCCCCATGAGCGTGGCGTCTGGTCGGTGAATGTCCCGTTATAATATGAACCCTGCTTGTAAATACTTTGTTGTTCAGGCAGCTTGTTCACCCAATTACTCATAAAACGGGAGCTGAAGGAAATATCAGTTGTCCCTTCCTTACCTTTCTTGGTCGTAATAATGATGGCACCTGCAGCGGCCCGTAAACCGTATAACGCCGCAGCGGCCGGACCCTTCAATACTGAGATCGACTCAATATCCTCCGGGTTAACGTCCATGGCACGGTTACTATTGGTAGTTGACAGGTTTACAGAACCATCAAAAGCACTATTGTCACCCTGACCTGTGGAGTTGTCCATCGGCATACCGTCAATGACGAACAAAGGCTGATTATCGCGTTCAAGGGATGTTCCTCCCCTGATCACGATCGACGCAGAAGAACCTGGCGCACCTCCCGAATTGGTGATGTTAACACCTGCGATCTTTCCGTTCAGGGAGTTAATAACGTTTGCCTGCTTATTCTTCAAAAGCTCTTCAGATTGAATATCCTGAACGGAATAACCGAGGGATTTTTTCTCCTTCTTAATACCAAGCGCTGTCACTACGACCTCGCTAAGCGCCTTAGCATCTGAAGCCAGCACCACATTGATCGTGTTACTGTTCCCGACTGTTCGTTCCTGAGATACAGATCCAATAAAGCTGAACACCAGGACCTGTCCGGCATTTGCCCGGATGGAATAATTACCATCCACACCCGTACTTGCACCGGTACCTGTCCCCTTGACCTTCACAGATGCTCCGGGAAGAGGCAGGCCTGACTCATCAGTTACCTTTCCGGTAACAACCTTTTGTTGCGCAGTAGCGTTCACGACAGTGAAAAGGACGCTAAGAAACAACATGAGTAGTTTTCTTTTCATTCGTTAAAATTTGTTGGTTTAATAAAGATTAGTGTGGTGAATCTAAACTCATCGATTCAAAGCCCTAAGTTTAAATAAATTGCAGAAAAACGCAAGAATTTGGTGAAAAATAGTTTTTTCCTGATCCAGCTTACACGTCCGAACGCCAAATTATCTTCGAAGAATAAAAAGGATAATGTTTTACCAATATTGATGATTTTAATCAATTGGCTACAAAAACGCAAAAACCGGCAATACACAGTATTGCGCCCACGAAAGCAACCACCCATGTTGCAAAAAAAAAGCCGTCTGCAAATTGATTTTGAGACGGCTTTTTCTTAGATCAAATTATCAGGCTATTCCCAGCCTGGGTTTTGGGACAGGGTAACTCCCTTATCTTTATACAGTTGAATTTGATCAGGTCCAACTGGTGATAAGTACACCCGAGGATTGTCAAAAATCCGTATGGAAGCAGCGCTTTCAACCGGTATTATATACCCTTCAGCCGCATCATTCTCAATTTTAACAGATGTTGCTTTCGGATAGTCGGCTCTCTTAATCCATGCTCCACGATTCGCATTTTTGTTCTGAAGCTGATCTACGTACTCTAGCTTTTTCCATCTGCGTAAATCATCATAACGAAAACCTTCCATCATCAATTCTACGCGTCGCTCACGGCGGATTTCCCATATCAGGGACGGTACGGTTTGATCCCTTGCCGGGTCATCGTATACAACACCGTTCACAGCTGGCAGGCCACCTACAATCTGCAGATGAGGTAATTTCGTTGTGTATCCCGAACGATCTCTCAACTTATTGACGGTGATATCCAAATCAGCTTGCGTCAAAGTGCCAAGTTCAGCCGAAGCTTCAGCATAATTCATCAACACTTCGCCATAGCGGATCTCCGGAGCATCCGAAATATTTGTGCTTGACAAGCCTGCAGGTAGATCAACAACAGCTTCATCCAAGAATTTAATAACACTATAACCTGACGTTGAATAGCCATAATTTTTGGAATATCCGGTTATTCTTAAACTGTCGGCAAACGTAGCATTGATCCGGGGATCACGACCCATCATGGCAGCCGATTTTTTAGCACTACCTTGATAAATTGTTTTATCCCCTTGATAGGCTGTGGAAAGTCCGATCGGAAGGCCGTCACTTCCCAAATACGAATCTATTGCGTCTTTCGAAAATCCGGTTTGAGCCTCTTTATTTACATAACTCATTAAGCTATGCATGACCAATCCGTTTTCATACCTTCTAAACATAATGATCTCTGGATTTGACGTAAGGTCCGCTGAATTGAAAAGGCTGCGATAATCTGCTGCTAATGAATATCCACCCTTCGTGATGACTTCATTGGCTGCCCATTTCGCTGCTTCCAAATATTCTTTAGCTTTTGTTGCATTATTCTCATGATATTTCTGCCATGTACCCTCGAATAAGAAAACGCGAGACATTAAAGTCAGAACAGCATATCTGTTCAAAGTTGTCTTATTTCCATCATTTGTCCGAACATTAGCTGCAGCAAACTGAAAATCCGCCAAAACTTTATCCATTACAAAGGTCCGCGGGTCGCGGGGTTTATAAAGTTCCGGATCATCTTCCGCAAGTACATGATCATACCAAGGAAAATCTCCAAAGTCATTCACCCGGTTTGAATATTCCATAGCTCTGAAGAATCGGGCAACGCCCATCCAATGGTTCTTAGCTTCCTCAGTCATCGGAACGTCCTGCACTTTTGAAATGAACAGATTTGCTCTTCTTATCCATGAAAACGACCCACTCCAGGTAGAGTTCGATGTCGGAGTTTGCTGCGTAAATCGCGTACTGCTTGCCACATCATCATTCAATGACTCACCTGTAAAAAAACCGCCCCAGGTAAGATCGAAACTGGCTGCATATCCAGGGAAAAATCGGGGATAGAAATTCCAGGCAAACGTCCGAACGTTAGCTTCACTGGTCCAATAACTGCCGTCTTCAAGCTGATCCAACGGCGGCTTTTCCAAAAGGTCTTTCTGACATCCCAAAAAGAATAAGGGACAGAGGAAAAAAATTAATATTTTCTTTTTCATAATACGTCTACTTTTTTTAAAGTGTAACCTGCAATCCGAATGAAACAGTCCGTCTATATGGATAAACACGTCCAAAAGTCCTTGGGTCATTCAATCCTGTAGTAGTATAATCTACTTCTGGATCAATACTGAAATCACCTAGATTGTCTTTCTCAAATAAATTTTCACCACTAAAGTACAGACGTGCACGCTGAACCTTGACTTTCTGCGTTAAACTTGCCGGAAGCGTATAACCCACGGTTATATTCTTAGCACGCAAATAAGCCATGTTCAACATGTATTTTGTCTGAATTTTAAAATTGGTGACGTTGGGAGTCTGACCAACGTTAGATGGACGTGGATAGAATGCATTAGGATTCTCCGAAGTCCAGTAATCAAGCTGGTGCTGATACCATCCTTCACCGATTGAAATGCCTGGAACCGTAGTTGGCGCATGTACCCAAAGGTCACGTTTTCCCACACCCTGGAAGTAAGCATCAAAATCAAATCCTTTCCAGTCGGCACCTAAACGGAAACCATATTGATAGCGAGGAGTTGAATTACCGATTACGCGCTGGTCGCCGGGGTTATCTACAGTATTAGCACCCTGATCAATCTTGCCATCTCCGTTCAGGTCTTTATACTTGACATCTCCAGGGCCAAACCAAAAGCTTGAGGTTTCGAACTGCTTTTGACTAGGAATGCCACTTTTTAATACTGGTCTTCCATTTACAAGGACCAGGTTACCACTTGCATCCTGTTCGAAATCATCATTTGTGAAGAACCTGTCGGTTTCGTATCCCCAGATCTCACCAAGCACTTTTCCTTCGTAGAAGCTGGTTGTGGTTTTGGTTGTATTAGCAAACTTGGTAATCTTTTCCTGGAAGTCAGACAGCGACCCTGATGCGTTGATGCGCAGACCGTTGGTAAATGTGTGGTTAAAATCAAGCGCAACTTCCCATCCTGTCGCCTGCATTTCGCCATAGTTCCTTCTTGGGGCTGTTGCACCAAACGTACTAGGAAGAGTAACTCCAGCAGAGATCATATCGCTTGTAGTACGCTTATACCAGTCAAAGGTCATTCCTATCTTATCATTAAGGAATCTGGTGTCTAACCCAAGATTTAAATCCGTAACCGTTTCCCAGGTCAGTGAAGAAGAAACAACACTTGGAGTACTAACACCAATCATATTGGTTGTACCTACTAACCATCCGGTCGTACCGGCGGACATTAAGGATAAAAATGCATTACCGACGTTCTGGTGACCGACCGTTCCCCATGATCCTCTAAATTTCAACAAGGACATAAATGGCTTCGTGAAATTCATGAATTTTTCCTCACTCACGATATACCCTGCAGACATTGACGGGAAAAACGCATTTCTATCGTTGGCCGGAAATCTTGACGAGCCGTCATATCTACCTGTAACCTCCAAAAGATATTTGTTATCAAACGTGTAGTTAACACGCCCAAACACACCCATCGTAGACCAATGGCTGTGATCTCCACTTGTAAATTGGTCACCCGATGTAAGATCCAATTCTCCACGGTTAGGATCCATTAGGCCTCTTCTGTCAGAGCGTTGAAATGCATACTCGAAAGTCTCGGCTTCGCCGCCTGCCATTAATTTAAAGGCATGCTTGTTGATTGATTTCGTATAATTGGCAACGATTCGGCCATTGTTAGAATGTGACCAATTGGCATCATAGACAACTCTGTCATATGCCGCGGTGGTATATGTCCTATATGTCAAGGCGGCTCCGGTCGACCAAAAATCTCTTGCAGCGGCAGACCCGCCGGTTTCATGCCGATGACCATTTATTCCTGCATAGGTATAGTCAGCATCGACTGTAAGGCCTTTCGCAACCTTTAATGTACCACCCAATGAGATTCTGGAAAGACCGATCTTTCTTTCATTCATTTTTGACTGCGCCAACTCAGAAACAGCGTTTCTAAACGGCAACCCCTCGTAAGTACCCATAGGGAATTGGGCAGGCCACCTGTACAGGTAATACATCGGATCATAAGTGGCTCCTCCAAATGAAAAAGGCTCGGTAGTCACCGTGTTTGAATACATCATTTTCCCACGGGCTGTAAACCAATCAGTAATATCTGAGTTTACATTCATGGTAAGATTATACCGGTCAAACTTATCAGGATTAACCTTTAGAACACCTGTTTGTCCAAGATAACCTGCGCCTATATTGAACGTCGTCTTCTCACTTCCGCCACTGAAGGACAGGTCATGCTTCTGCTGAGGCGACCATTTTTTCATATACTCTTTTCCCGGATCCCATTCGCGGTAAGGGAAAAAGAAGCCGTCCCGGATCTCAAAATCACGACCAAGCACCATTTCAGGTCCGAGATCCTGGCCACCATAAAGTCTTTTCCACTCGCGCATTTTTTCAACGGCAATATCGTCAACATACATACCTACTGCACCGTATCTTACCAACGCTGGATTTGTTCTCCGGTAAGCAGTCAACGCCATTTCTGCACCTTCCGCAGCCGAAGCCATCTGAATAGTTTGTGTAGGAGTAGCCCAAGAAACGTTATTTGAATAATTAACCCGCGTTGGAGTGCCTTTCTTTCCTGATTTAGTGGTGATCAACACTACACCCCA
>DASWXL010000050.1:0-16060 GCA_036405495.1 Sphingobacteriaceae bacterium
TCCCAAAGGTAAGTCTAATTGTTGAGCTATTTCTTCATATGATAGCTCATCAAAATATCTCAATGTAATTAATGTCTTATAACGATTGGGAAGCCGGTCGACAATATCCTTCAACTCTTTGCTTTGCTGTTTCTTTATCGATGTTTCTTCCGGATTTAAACTATCCGACCTGATCTGTAACGGGCGGTCGTCGCCTTCATCATCCACCATACTGTCCATCGAGATCACACTCAGCCTCTTTTTCCGGATAAAGTCAATACAATTGTTGGTTGCAATCCGGAAAAGCCAGGTACTAAAGGCGAAGTCCGGTTTATAGCGCTCCAGGTTCTCGAATGCTTTACCGAAAGTTTCAACCATCAGATCCATCGCATCATCTTTATTGTTGACCATCTTCAGTGTCATAAAATAGATGGAATCCTTGTAACGCTGCATTAATTCTGCATACGCTCTTTGATCACCTTCCTTCGCCCGACCAACCAACTGAAAGTCGTTTTTTGCGTTTGCAGAAAAATTAGGATTTACTTCCATTGAACTCTTTTCTTAAACAGGGTAACAATGCTGAGAGCGAGTATATAAAAGTAGTAAATGAAATCGAATACGGGAAGCCACCACACCAAATCAGCGTAGTTTAACTTCGTTAATATTTTCTTATAAACGATAACCTGCGATACGAGCCTCAACATAAAGACCGCAAGCAAAAGCCACCATTGAGCGTTCAGGCCAATTAAAGT
This sequence comes from Sphingobacteriaceae bacterium, assembly GCA_036405495.1. GTDB lineage: Bacteria > Bacteroidota > Bacteroidia > Sphingobacteriales > Sphingobacteriaceae > DASWTL01. The sequence goes on from DASWXL010000050.1 coordinate 732, forward strand.
AATAAGACAAAGATAGAAGATCACCGCCGAGGCGACCTGCAGCGACAGCATTCTTTTATGCCGGTGTTTATATGCCTTACCGGCTCCCAGATGCCGGAGTTTCTGGTTAATGTATTCGGTAAAGGTCCTCTTGGGTTCACTCCAAACGTGTGCCTCAGGCTCAATTTCAATGGCCGTATTGAAGGGAGTCGCATTTTGATTAACGAAAAGATCATCGTCACCCGAGGGGATATGCATATGCGAAGCAAAGCCTTTACCCTTAAAGAACAACGATTTTTTGTAAGCCATATTTCGCCCCACCCCCATATAAGGATCCCCTGAAAGTGCGTACGAAAGGTAGTTCAAAGCGGTATAAAAGGTCTCAAACCGAATTAATTTATTCACAAAACCAGCCAGCTTTTCATAGGGCGAGTACCCTAAAACTATTTCCGTTGAACCTGTAAAATTCCGCTGCATTAGTCGTAACCATTGGTCAGAGGCCGGCACGCAATCCGCGTCCGTAAATAACAAATTCTCATGCGAAGCAGCCTTGATACCTAATGTAACAGCAAACTTCTTTCCATGTTTAAAGCGTTTATGCTCATTAATGGTTACAACCTTCAAATTCGGATATCGCCCCGACATTTCCAGCAGCATAAGATGCGTTTCATCGACCGAACAGTCGTTAACCACCACCACTTCAAAATCCCGGTAATCCTGCTCCAAAATGGCCGGAAGATTCTTTTGGAGTTTAAGTTCCTCATTACGGGCACAGATAATAATAGAAACAGGATGCAGAACGGGCGCTTTTTCTGCAGGCGACCGGTAAGAGGCCAATCTTCGGTGAACTACAAAAATATAATAGAGCTGCAGTAGAAAGCTGACCTGGAACAGTACGAATACCGATATGTAAAGAAACCCGACCAAGAATATGTGTCTTTAAAAAATAAGCCGCAAAGTTCTGATTTTTAACTGAAGATTGGGGTGTTAAATTTGCTATTTTTGCGACTGTTTTTTGCCGTAGGGTCATAACGAATGAGATTCAAATTAGAAGTAACTGATAGATTGTCGAAAGCACGTGCGGGGGAGATCACCACTGATCACGGCACCATAAAAACCCCGATATTCATGCCCGTAGGGACGGCAGGAACCGTAAAGGCCGTGCACCAAAGGGAGCTAAAGAACGATATCAACGCACAGATCATCCTGGGCAACACCTATCATCTGTACTTGCGGCCCGGGTTAAACGTGCTGGAAAGTGCCGGTGGTTTACACAAATTCAACGGTTGGGACGGACCGATCCTTACTGACAGCGGCGGTTATCAGGTGTATTCCCTTACCGAAGTACGCAAGATCAAAGAAGAAGGAGTGACGTTCAGATCGCACATTGACGGCTCAAAGCATCTTTTCACGCCCGAAAGCGCCATGGATATCCAGCGCACCATTGGTGCCGACATTATCATGGCTTTCGATGAATGCACCCCCTATCCATGCGACTACGGATACGCCAGAAGATCTATTGAGATGACCCACCGCTGGCTGAAGCGCTGCTGCGACCGGTTTGACTCAACCCAACCCAAATACGGATACTCACAAACCCTCTTTCCGATCGTTCAAGGTTCAGTTTACAAGGATCTGAGGAAGCAGTCTGCAGAGGTAATTGCCTCGTTCGAACGTGAAGGAAACGCCATCGGCGGACTTTCTGTTGGCGAGCCTGCTGAGGAAATGTACGAAATGACGGACATCGTATGCGATATTCTCCCGAAGGACAAACCTCGTTACCTGATGGGAGTAGGAACGCCCGTAAATATTCTGGAAAATATTGCTTTAGGGGTAGATATGTTCGATTGCGTAATGCCAACCCGCAATGCCCGCAATGGAATGATCTTCACCAAAAACGGGATCATAAATATTCGCAATGAAAAATGGAAAGATGATTTTTCTCCCATCGAGGAAGATAGCGATCTTTTTGCTGATAAAAATTACAGTAAAGCCTATCTTCGGCATCTGATCACATCAAAAGAAATACTTGGCGCACAAATAGCTACGTTACATAATCTGCATTTTTACCTGTGGCTCGTCAGGGAAGCCCGGGAAAAGATCATTTCCGGCGATTTTTATGACTGGAAGAATCAGATGGTAAAACGGTTGGCGGTAAGGCTATAGAACATGATCAAAATTATTGATTGGTACATAATAAAGAAGTACCTGGGAACATTCGCGTTTACCCTGGGCATTTTCATTCTTGTATTTATCATTTTTGACGTATCTGAAAAGCTTGACGATTTTCTGCGACATGAAGCGCCCCTTTCAAAGATCGTCTTCCAGTATTATGCCGGTTCATTGCCCTTCTATCTGAATATGCTTTCGCCTCTGATCAATTTTCTGGCTGTGATCTTCTTTACCGCCAAGATGGCCGATCAAACTGAGATCGTGCCTATATTAAGCGGAGGAGTAACCTTTAAACGGTTTCTTAAGCCTTACTTTATTGCATCGTTCATCATTTTTATTATCTCGCTGGTCTTCAACCTCTTTATCATACCTGAATCAAATCAGTTAAAGATCGATTTTGAGAACGTGTACATCAATCCGAAGAAAGACAACACCAAGATGTTCACTCACATGCAGTTAGATAAGAACACTTTCGTATACATTGAAAACTTTGACAACAATAATAAGGTAGGATACCGGTTCTCGCTCGAGAAGTTCAACGGCGATGAATTGAAAGAAAAACTGATAGCCGACAGGATCACCTGGGACAGCGTAAAAAAACACTGGACGATTGAAAATTTCTCCGTCCGGAAAATAGACGGGCTAAAAGAAACGATGACTTCCGGCATGAAGAAAGATACCATTCTCGATATGAGGCCATCCGATTTTGAGATCTACGACAATATCTATCAGGCCATGAATATGGAAGAGCTGAACGAGCGTATCCGCAAGGAGAAAACCCGGGGAACCGGCGTTATGACGGATCTTTTGCTGGAAAAATATAAGCGCTTTGTATATCCGTTAGCCACCTTCGTACTCACTCTAATGGGGGTTTCATTATCCTCAAGAAAAGTTCGCGGCGGCATTGGACTGCCGCTGGGAATGGGAATCCTGTTCAGCTTTCTGTACATACTCTCCATGCAATTTGCTACCATGTTCTCCTTAAAAGGCGGCCTGCCTCCTGTCATTGCCGTGTTCATTCCAAATGTAATCTTTGGCGGCCTGGGAATCTACCTGCTCGTCAAAGCCCCGAAATAATGCTTAAAAACTCACTAAACCGCAGTCTGTTAACACTGCATGTTACCGTTCTTGTCTGGGGATTTACCGGTATTCTGGGCGCGCTGATTTCTATTCCTTCCGTACAGCTTGTCTGGTACCGGGTACTGATCGCCTTTATAACACTGCTTATCTATTTCAAGGCGCGCAAAACAAGCTTGCAGGTAACGAGGGAAACCTTCACAAAACTCTTCCTGACAGGGGCAATTGTAGGTGCGCACTGGATACTCTTTTTTCAGTCCATCAAGGCTTCCACGGTGTCGGTAGGATTGGTCTGCCTGTCGTCTTTAACGCTGTTCACAGCCATACTTGAGCCGCTACTGAAAAAGAAAACGATCTCTGCGATCGAGATCTTGACCGGCTTAATGATCATAACCGGGATCTATATGATCTTTAAGTTCGAGACACGATATACGATCGGGATCATATGCGGTCTCGGAGCAGCTTTTTGCGGTAGTTTGTTTTCAATCATCAACTCAAAACAGGTTCAGAATCGCCCTGCTCCCATCATCAGTTTCTATGAACTCATCGGTGCATGGGTATGGATCTCCATTTATCTTTTCAGCACGGACGGCTTCAACTCGTCCATGAATCTCAGCACAACCGACCTCATCTATCTGCTCATTTTGGGAACCATTTGCACGTCCGTTGCCTATGTTGCCGGAGTGGCTGTGATGAAACAATTATCCGCTTTTCGGGTAGCGCTCATCACCAACCTAGAGCCCCTTTACGGCATTGCTTTGGCGTTCATCTTCTTCGGTAAAAAAGAAGAAATGACACCGGGCTTTTATGCCGGCGCAACCATTATCATGGCCTCGATCTTTCTTTACCCGTTTGTCAAAAACCGACTGGAAAAACGAAAAGCAACACGATCTCCCGCTGACAACAATCACGAAGCACAAATACACTAAGTATCCGATTTCAGGAAGTATTCTTCATTGAATACAGTAGGGCTGCCCCCCCGTTCCGGCTACTTTGCATTTGCGATGCCGTAGATACATCCCTATAAATTACGTTCGCTACTCTTCCAATATGACCTGGAATCAGAGCGCTGATGACCTCCGCCCTTCAAACAATTCAACGACTTTCACGGAGCACGGGATCGGAGTAACGATGCCACAACGAGGCACCGATAAAATTGTTTCCAAGCTTTGAACCTGCCAACAAAAGGGGCGAAATAAATCGGACAACATTCGCCGGTAAGCTATTAGCCACCGCACATGAACCGTCACACTCCTGACATCAGAAAACCGAAGAACTCTTTTTTCAGGTTGTCGGTCGTCAGCTAAAATATGGGACCCGCGTACGGCTGAAAAAAACACACGAAAAACCGTCTTCAAATTCGGGGCTCAAATACGCAGCTTCTCTCTACCGGTTAAAAAGTAATTGCGAGAAAAATGCCGGAAGCTCATGAAAAACGATATTTTTACAGCACAAACATGAGGTATCATATAAAAATAATATCCATTTATTACGTTGTATTTCAGATTTTTAAATTGGTTTATATTAAATGAAGATTAATATACAGCTTCCAAAAACGCGCAGCTTTTACTATATTTTTTAGCAACAATTCGATTCACACCGTTTCCACACCTTTTAAGATTTGAAAATCAAATATTTAATAGCTGCAATATTCACTAGTTGTTCACTTTCAGTTCACGGGCAGGTATTTGAGAGCGAGCAGAACCCGCCGGGGATTAAATTTCGCGAGATCGTAACTGAAAACTTCCAGCTTATCTATCCGGAGGAGATTGAATCCGATGCTCAACGAATGGCAAATACCCTCGGGCATCTCCTTCCCCACGTCGCTAACACATTGCGAAAAAAGCCGCGTAAGATCTCCATCATACTCCAGAATCAGGGAACCGAATCGAATGGTTTCGTACAGCTGGCACCGCGCCGGTCTGAGTTCTTCACTACCCCACCGCAGTCATCCGATTACCAGGACTGGCTGAACAGCCTGGCGGTACATGAACTTCGGCACGTGGTCCAGTTCGACAAGCTGACCGGGTATTTGAGGAAGCCTTTTTTTGAAGAGCTGGCCCTCCTCATTTTCGGCGTAACTCTTCCACCATGGTTCTATGAAGGCGATGCAGTCGGTATCGAGACAGCCCTTACAGGAGCGGGCCGCGGACGGCTGCCAGGCTGGGAGCTTATCTTTCGGACAAATACACTAAGTGGCAAAAAATATTCGTATACAAAAAACTATCTGGGGTCGGTGAAAGACCTGACGCCGGGATACTATCAGCTTGGGTATTTCATGACCTCCAGGCTCCGGCGTGAGCACGGCAGCAATATCCTCGACAGCCTCTACCACCGAATAAGAAAAAACCCGCTCAGGCCTTATAACTTCAGTAACTCCCTTAGACATTTTACAGGCATGACAACCCGCCGGCTTCACGACTCAACCGTGAAAGAGCTGGCCGAACTCTGGACACGTCAGGCTGCAAAAATCGATGCGGAAAAATTCCCTGCGCTGAATAAAAAGAAGCGGCGGTATCCGCTTGACTATTTGCTTCCGGTTGCCGTCTCTGACTCACAGATTTTGGCACTGAAGCAAGGCAGGCAGATCACGCCGGAACTGATACTGATCGACCGGAAAGGCAATGAGAAAAGAATGCTGAAGATCGGCTATCAAAAAGAGCCGCATTTTCATTTTGCCGCAGATAAAATTGTGTGGGATGAGATACGTTTCGACGGCCGGTTTCATAAACGCTCGTTCAATGTGATAAACATTTCAGATCTGGTAACAGGCAGCCGAAAACAACTCACCCATAAGACACGTCTCTTTGCTCCTGCCCTTTCACCCGACGGCAGCCTGATCACGGCTGTTGAAGTATCCGTTTCGAACCGGATCGCACTTGTGGAAATAGATCCGCAAACCGGCAATGTACTGAAGCGTTACCCAAGCCCGCGAAACGCAAGCCTTCAAACGCCATCATTTGATGAAACCGGATCGAAGATCGTGATGGCTGCTGTAACAGCAGAAGGTATCGGGCTTTTAGAACTGGATCGGACAACAGGCGTCTACACAACAGTCCTTCCTTTTCAGCGCCAGCAAATCGCTCGCCCGGTATACGCAGGACAGCGCATCGTCTTCAAAGCACACTACAACGGGATCGACAATCTGTATATCCTGCAAAACGAACAGACATTCCGGCTCACCTCCGTTGAGTTTGGAGCTTTCAATCCGTCATTTGACCGGTTTAGCCGGCAAATTCTATTTAACAATTATCAGCCTGCCGGCTTTGACGTCAGTACCGCAAAATTAACGATGCAGGCTCCGGCTGATTTCAAAAGTACGTTTATCAATTACGCCTCCCCTGTGGCAGCTCAGGAAGGGTTGGTAAATGTATTTGACAGTATTCCTGACCGAAAATTCGCCTCCCGCCCTTATAGTGAACTTAAAAATCTTTTTTACTTCCACAGCCTCGGTCTATCCGCCGACGATAATCCGTACTTTAATGACTACAATATCGGCATCCACCTAAAGTCGGACAATAAGCTGAACACGCTCGGCCTTTCCGTCGGCTATGAATATAACAAAGCTTTAAGGGGCAGTGAATACCTTGCTTCCCTCAGCTATAAAAAATATCTACCCATCATCCGGCTGGCTTATCACAACCAGCCACGACTACTGTATCAGCGGAACCAGACAGCGGCAGGAGTGGCGTTAATACCGATCACCTGGCGTGAGCATATTACAGAAGCAAACATTTCCCTGCCATTAGCTTTTAACCGGTTTGACCACACCTACAACGTGTCTGCAGGTGTCGGCACAAGCTATACGTCACGGTATGAGATAATGAACAGGCCACGGACATTTATCGGAACACTCGAGTTTCCGGTTCGGTATACATTGAACCTGTCCGGAAATTCAATTCGCAATGCAATGGACCTCGCACCGCGTTTCGGCCAGAACATTAACCTTTCCTACCGCCATTTTCCACTGGATGATAATTTCGCAGGCTACCTGTTCACGCTTAGAAGCCGTTTTTATTTTCCCGGTCTGGGCCGGAACCATTCGTTCCAGGCTGCTTTCAACTATCAAAGCAGCGGCGGCACCTACAATTCAACCACCGACATCCCATATATCCGGGGCTATGGCAATTTACGACCGACTGAGAACCTGGAGAACACCTTGTTTCTCGATTATCGCCTGCCACTTTTCTATCCCGATTGGGAGGTAAGTACACTCGCATATATTAAGAGAGTACGGGGAGGTATTTTCGCCGACTACGAAAACATCGGCAAACAGGGCAGTTATAAACCACGATCGTTCGGGGTGAACCTGCAGGCAGACATGAATTTGCTGAGATTCTACCTGCCCAATTTTGCAGCGGGCGGTGCGATAATTTTTACCACCGGCAAGTCAGCTCAAAACCCTATATTCGATTTTAGTTTCAGTTATACTTTCTAACACATGCGCATCAAAACCATCCTGATCATCGGTATCACCATTCTGGTAACTATCGTCCTGATGAAAAACACCGACGAGGTAGATTTTTGGATATTCGGGACCCGATACATCTCCAAGCTTACTATTCTGGCGGTGATGTTCGCCTTAGGGTTCATTGTGGGGTTTGTTGCCGGCAGGCCACGCAGGAAGGACGTTGAACATCATGAGCAGGAAATTCAGAAAAATTACGATCCGGACGATCGCGACAAGCTGAGCGACGAGGACCGCGAATACATCAGCTGATCTACACTCCGTAAAAAACAAGATTGTGCGTTTCCAGGGCGGACAATTCAGGCTTCGTTTCAAATATCCCGTAAACTGAGGATCCGCTGCCGCTCATGGAAGCATAAAGTGCCCCTGCGTCATACAACGCAGCTTTGATATCCCTGATCGATGGATAATCTTTAAAAACAGAAGCCTCGAAGTCATTTCTAATAAAGTCTTTCCATTCAGCGACCGGCTTTTTGATCACTTCGGCGAGGGAGACCGGCGGCACTCGCGGCTGCACACCCCGGTAAGCTTCACCGGTCGACACATGAGCCCCGGGCTTCACCAAAACGAGATGGAAGGAACTCAGATCCAAGGTCACCTCTTTGAACTCGTCGCCCTTCCCAAAAGCAAATACCGGCTTGTTCTTTATAAAGAACGCGCAGTCGGCCCCTAACCGCCGGCAATAAGCTTCCATTGCCACTTCGGTAAGTCCGAGAGCAAACTTAGTGTTCATCAGTTTAAGAAAAAACGCCGCATCCGACGAGCCGCCCCCCAGCCCCGCTCCTATCGGTATGTGCTTATGGAGATGGATATGCACCAACGGAATATCATGATCTTCGGCGAGAAGCTGATAGGCCTTAATGCAAAGGTTTCCGTTGAGATCCCCGGGAATTCCGATTCCGGAAGAAGTGAGTTTCAACTCAGGTGCCTCAACTACCTCCACAACATCGTGCACAGCCACAGGATAAAAAACAGTTTCCAGATTATGATAACCATCCCCCCGGCGTTCGGTAACATGCAATCCGATATTTATTTTAGCGTTTGGAAAGGCAACCATGACTTCTGAACATCCTCCGTTTTTTAAACAATAATAGGATGCCAAAATTACATTTATTTTATTTGCAGATACACGTAAGCTACAGATGAAACAATACCTGGATTTGATGAGACATGTGCTGGAGAACGGCACGCAGAAACACGACAGAACCGGAACCGGAACCATCAGCGTATTCGGCTACCAGATGCGCTTCAACCTGGAAGACGGCTTCCCGCTGGTGACAACGAAAAAAGTACATCTGAGATCGATCATTCATGAACTGATCTGGTTTTTACAGGGCGATACCAATATCCGGTACCTGAGAGAGAACGGCGTCACTATCTGGGACGAGTGGGCGGATGAGAACGGAAACCTGGGGCCGGTTTACGGATCGCAGTGGCGATCATGGCCAACGCCGGATGGAAAGCATATCGATCAGATCGCGCAGGTGATCGGCCAGATAACGCACAACCCCGACTCCCGCCGGATCATTGTGTCAGCCTGGAACGTTGCAGAAATTGAGAACATGGCGCTTCCGCCATGCCATAGCTTTTTCCAGTTCTACGTGGCGGACGGAAGACTGAGCTGCCAGCTGTATCAACGCAGCGCCGACATATTTTTGGGGGTCCCGTTCAACATCGCTTCATATGCTTTGCTGACCATGATGATGGCCCAGGTGTGCGGCCTTCAACCAGGCGATTTCATTCACACCTTAGGCGATGCGCATCTTTACAACAATCACCTCGAACAAACCGAACTGCAGCTTGGTCGCGAACCGAGAACACTCCCTGTGATGAAGTTAAACCCGGAAGTGAAAAGCCTCTTCGATTTCAGATACGAGGATTTCACATTAGAGAACTATGATCCGCACCCTCACATTAAAGCACCGGTAGCCGTATGATATTATCGAACATCGTTGTGGTGGACCAAAATGGAGGAATTGGCAAGAACAATCAGCTGCTCGTCCATTTTCCGGCCGATCTGAAACATTTCAAAAAAATAACCACCGGACATTCGGTCATTATGGGGCGCAAGACATACGACAGTATGGGGAAAGCTTTGCCTAACCGGCGAAACATCGTGATAACCCGGCAACAAGATCTTAGCCTGCCAGGTGCTGAAGTCGTACATTCCATGAATGCGGCTATCGACCTTTGTAAAAACGAAGGAGAAGTGTTTGTTATTGGCGGGGCTGAAATATTTAATTTTTCTGTTCCGCAAAGCAACCGCATCTACCTTACCCGTATTCATGCAACGTTTGACGCCGATACGTTTTTCCCGCCGATCGATCCTGAGATCTGGAGGGAAGAAGACCGCGAGGACCATGAAGCTGATGAGAAAAACCCATTCAGATATTCCTTCATAACCTACGTTAGAGGCTGAAATACAACCGGCTTATTATTTTGTTTTCGCAATTCCATAAAACAAAAAATTAATTAGATTTGCCCTCCTAACAAAAAAATAGAACTATATAATAAACAAAAATGCAAGGTAAAGGACTGATTAAATTCGCGGCGATAGCATTAACGCTTGCGTCTTTGTATTCGCTTTCGTTCACGTGGTTTGCCGACAAGGTGGAGGATGACGCAAAAGAATACGCCAAAGGTGATCCGGCAAAAGAAAGAGCTTATTTGGACTCGGTAGCAAGTCTTCCTGTTATTTCAGGAATCGATTATATTACCTACAAATATGCTAAAGAACGTGAAATTCCACTTGGACTGGATCTGAAAGGCGGTATGAACGTAACCATGGAAATCGCACTCAGCGATATGGTACGTAATCTGGCCAACAACCCTGCGGACGCAAACTTCAACGCAGCTTTGCGCAACGCTCAGGAACGCACCAAAACCAGTCAGTCTGATTTTATCAGCCTGTTTGGCGATGAGTTTGAAAAGATCAGCCCCAATACCAGCCTTGCACCCTTCTTTGCTACCAAGGAGAATGCAGCCAGCATAAAAATAGATGCAACTAACGCGGAAGTTCTCAACTTTCTGCGTAACCAGGCAAACGATGCGATCCAACGGTCATTCAATATCCTGCGTACACGTATCGATAAATTCGGAGTTACTTCACCAAACATCCAGTTACAGGAAGGTACGAACCGGATCCTCATCGAGCTGCCCGGTGTTACGGAGCCCGACCGTGTCCGCAAACTTCTTCAGGGATCGGCTCAGTTAGAGTTCTGGGAAACGTATGAAAACACCGAGATCTTCCCGTTGCTCGACAACATCAATAAAACTTTAGCGGCATCAGCTTCAGCTACAGAGTCCGTACCTGCATCAGCAAAGGCAGACACAGCAGGAAGCAAGCTGGCGTCTCTCGGTAAAAAAGACACGACTAAAAAAGACTCGGCAGCCGACCTGGCAAAAACCCAGGCAGAACAGGCTAAACAAAACCCATTCTTTGCAGTGATGTCGCCGGCAACTTTCCAGGCCGAAAACGGCCAGACAGGTCTTCGCCCCGGACCGGTTGTAGGTTACGTAGCTCAAAAAGACACTGCGAAGGTCAATAAAATGCTTGCGCGGCCGGAAGTACAGGCGATCATTCCTCAGAATGTGAACCTGGCATGGGGCGTAAAACCTATTTCAGAAGAATCAAACGTAATTGAACTTTATGCGCTAAAATCTTCTACTGCCGATGGCGGACCTGCATTAGGTGGCGACGTTATTTCTGACGCGCGCTCTGACTACGATCCGCAGGGAAATCCTGAAGTGGTCATGGTGATGAATGCTGACGGCGCACGTGCGTGGCGGACAATTACCGCAGCTGCATCCGCTGACCCTAACAACAAACGCAGTATCGCCATCGTACTTGATAACTATGTTTATTCAGCTCCGACAGTACAGGGTGAGATCCCTAACGGGGTTTCTTCTATCAGCGGTAACTTCACTATTGAAGATACGCAGGATCTGGCCAACGTGTTAAAAGCTGGTCGTTTACCTGCACCGGCAAAAATTGTAAGTGAGTACGTTGTCGGTCCTTCTTTAGGTGTGGAGTCGATCAACAGCGGTTTAACTTCAACCCTGGTAGGTATCGCTGTGATCCTGATCTTCATGGCCATGTATTACAGCAAGGCAGGTTGGGTTGCTAACATCGCTTTGATCGTCAACCTGTTCTTCCTGATGGGAGTCTTAGCTTCATTAGGCGCTGTATTAACACTTCCTGGTATCGCCGGTATCGTGCTGTCGCTCGCAATGGCGGTTGATGCGAACGTACTGATCTATGAACGTGTCAGAGAAGAGCTTGCCACAGGAAAATCGGCAAGGATTGCCATAGCCGAAGGATATAAGCATGCCATGTCATCGATCCTTGACTCCAACATCACCACCTTCTTAACCGGTGTGATCCTGTATGTCTTTGGAACCGGGCCAATTCAAGGTTTTGCTACGACATTGATGATCGGTATCATAACCTCTTTATTTGCCGCGATCTTTATCACCCGTTTAGTATTCGAATGGATGCTTGACAGGCATCAGGGCATCAGCTTCTCCATTAAAGCAACCGAAAAGCTCTTCACCGGCTCTGCATTCGACTTCATTTCTGGTCGCCGTAAATTCTATCTGTTCTCAGGTATCATTATCGTAGCCGGATTGATTTCGATGTTCACCCGCGGCTTCAGCCTGGGTGTTGATTTCAAAGGCGGGCGTTCTTATCTGGTTGAATTTAAACAGGACGTGAATACTAATGAGATCAGAAATGTATTGACAGATGAATTCCAGTCGGCTACGGAAGTAAAATCCTATGGAACCTCGGATAATGAAGTTAAGATCACCACTTCTTATCTGATCGACAATGAAGACGCGAATGCTGACGATCTCGCGGCCGCAAAACTAAACGCCGGATTGAAGAAAATCAGCACTGAATACGAAATTAAAGATGCGCAAAAGGTAGGGCCTACCATCGCGAACGATATTAAAGTATCAGCAATTTATGCGGTTATATTTTCAATCGTCGTGATCTTCCTGTATATCCTTGTACGATTCCGCCGATGGGAATTTGGTATGTCAGCGATCCTGGCCGTGGCGCATGACGTATTGATCTTGCTCGCCCTTTTCTCCTTGCTTAACGGCGTAGTTCCGTTCTCACTGGATATTGATCAGGCCTTCATAGCAGCGGTGCTAACGGTGGTAGGATACTCAATTAACGATACGGTGGTGGTTTTCGACCGCGTAAGAGAATACATTGGAAAACATCATTCTAAAGAGGAAGACCTTCCAACAGTAATCAATAACGCTTTGAACAGTACGTTAAGCAGAACCGTAGTTACGGGAGTCTGTGTCCTCTTAGTGTTGGCTATCATTTTCATCTTTGGCGGCGAAACCCTTCGTGGATTTTCTTTCGCCCTGCTGGTTGGTGTGCTCTTCGGTACATACTCCTCTTTATTCGTGGCAACTCCGTTTGTCGTTGAGTTTATCAGAGGAAAAGAGAAGGAAGAAAAAAAATAAGACTATAGCAGCTAATCTAAAAAGCCCCCAAACATTTGGGGGCTTTTTTCATTTGGTAGAGTTGGTAATAGTTAAGATATTTGCCACACTAATTATTGCAATGACAAGCGAACAATTCAGTCAGTATTCCCATCTCCTCGACAGAACTGCCCGGAAAGTAAAACAATATGCCCAAAGAAAGTTTAATGAAGAGAAATACGACATTACGGTTGATCAATGGCTTGTCATCAAAAATCTTGACCAGCATAATGACCTGAATCAAAGCGAAATGGCTGATCTGATCGGCAAGGACCAACCGACTTTAACCCGAATAACCGATTTACTTTGCAAGAAAGGTTATGTGGAGCGAAGGGTCCACCCGACCGACAGAAGAAGCTTTATCCTTCATCTCACCGGGCAGGGTAAAGAAAAGGTAATGGAATGGTCGCCGAAAATGGCCGAGATCAGAATGAGGGCATGGGAAAACCTGACGGAAGACGATTATCACCACTTAAAACGAATTTTAAATACTATCTATTCAAATCTTGATACCTAATATTAAAATGATTAACACAGACATTTGCATTATCGGAGCTGGTCCCGTCGGACTTTTTGCAGTTTTTGAAGCAGGCTTATTAAAAATGAGATGCCATTTGATCGACGCCCTGCCACAGGTTGGCGGCCAGCTTTCAGAGATATATCCGCATAAACCGATCTATGATATTCCCGGCTATCCCGAGATCAAAGCGCAGGAGCTCGTAGATCGTTTGATGGAGCAGATCAGTCCGTTCCACCCTGCGTTCACATTGGGCGAACGGGTTGAGAACTTAGAAAAACAGGAAGACGGATCATATATCGTATCAACAAATGACGGCACCAGGGTACATTGCCAGGCTGTGGTAATTGCCGGCGGACTCGGATGTTTTGAACCAAGGAAGCCGGAGATTGAGCGCCTTGAGGAATTTGAAGGACGTGGAGTAGCATATATGGTAAAAAACCCGGAATTGTTCCGTGGAAGAAAAGTGGTCCTTGCTGGTGGCGGAGACTCGGCACTCGACTGGACCATCTTCCTTGCTGAAGTAGCCGAAAAAGTAACCCTGGTTCATCGTGGCGACACCTTCCGTGGCGCACCGGATTCTGCAGAAAAAGTATTTGAACTGGCCAAAGAAGGGAAGATCAATCTGATCCTGCAATCCAACATCGTTTCCATTACCGGTCATGGCCATCTGCAGGAGGTCTCTGTTCTGGGAAGAGACAAGAATGTCACGACATTGCAGACCGACTACCTGATCCCGCTCTTCGGCTTGAGTCCAAAACTTGGTCCGATCGCCAACTGGGGCCTTGACATCGATAAATCAGCTATCAGCGTCAATGTGAACGACTATTCGACCAATGTTGAGCGTATCTATGCTATTGGTGATATAAACACCTATCCCGGCAAGCTAAAGTTGATCCTCAGCGGCTTCCATGAAGGTGCATTGATGGCTCAAAGTGCATTTAAGTATGTTTACCCGAACCAAAAATTAAGCTTTAAGTACACCACCGTTTACGGTGTCAATGAATTTTAACAATGATTAACATAACAGTAGAAGACAGAAACGGAGATATTCAGACCATCGAGGTTCCGGAGGACATAAGCCTGAGCTTAATGGAAGTGCTGAAAGCTTCTGAATACAATATTCTGGCCACCTGCGGCGGCATGGCTTTATGTGCGACCTGTCACGTTCAGGTGAAAGAAGGGCTGGATACTCTGCCTGAACCAACTAACGAAGAGCTCGACATGCTCGATACGTTGCCGGCAGCAGGGTCAGACAGCCGTCTGGCCTGCCAGATCCGCGTCAATGAAAACATTGACGGCTTATCAGTAAAGATACTGGGCGACGAACACTAGTCAACATTTTAATAAGGCTCAGGTTATATTAAAAACACATACTGAATATGACCACGACAAATATCCCTTCAAACCTTCCGAAAATAGTCATTGTCGGCGGCGGGTTTGGAGGCATTGAGCTTGCCAAAAACCTGAAAAATAAAGAAGTGCAGGTATTGATGTTCGACAGGCACAATTACCACACTTTTCAACCCCTCCTCTATCAGGTAGCAACAGGCGGGCTGGAAGCTGATTCTATTGCATTTCCGCTGCGAAAAATATTCAAAGGCCATAAGAACTTCA
>DASWXL010000051.1:0-4437 GCA_036405495.1 Sphingobacteriaceae bacterium
CCTTCGGCAAACTCTTCACACATTTTCCGGTTGAATGCCGGCAGGTCTTTGGGACTGCGACTGGTTGTCAATCCCTGATCCACAACCACTTCCTGGTCAACCCAGTTTGCGCCAGCGTTGATCAGATCCTGCTTTACCGAATGGTAAGAGGTCATTTTTCTGCCGCGGACCACATCGGCGTTTATCAGTGTTTGCGGGCCATGACAAATCGCTGCTACAGGTTTGCCGGCATCAAAAAAAGCTTTGACCAGCTGAACGGCCTTATCGTTTGTTCTCAGCGTGTCGGGATTGAGGACGCCGCCCGGCAACATCAGCCCGTCATAATCATCCACGCGGACATCATTGATGTGTTTATCAACCTTACATTCAATAGACCAGTGATCGTGGTCCCACGCTTTAACTGTCCCGGAATGCGGTGAAACAATGTGAACGGTTGCTCCTGCTTCCTCCAGCGCCTGTTTCGGACTTGTTAACTCCACCTCTTCAAATCCATTCTCGGTCAGAATGGCGATATTCCTGTTTCTTAAACTATTCATAATGCTTTGTATTTAGATAAACTCAGTATAAGTTCCCCAAAAGCCGTGCCTATTGAAAAGTCAAAAGCCAAAAAATTAAAAATCAAAACAGTTAAACTTCTGAACAATTAAGCCTCTAAACGTCTAAACTCCTGAACAATTACCCCCAACCTATTCCTGACTAACCCGCAACAGATAACCCGCAATAATTAATGACTAACCCGCAACAGGCAACCCGCAATATTCCCATAAAATAATATCTTTGAAACTCGTCAGAATTCAAGATCAAGATACGTGAAGAAACGCATTGCTATTTTTGCCTCCGGCTCCGGTTCAAATGCTCAAAAGATCATGGAGCGCTTCAAAAAACACGATGATGGAGAAGTTGCGCTGGTACTTACCAATAATCCGGACGCGTATGTGCTGCAACGAGCCGACAACTTTGAAATTCCTTCACACATTTTTGACCGCCAGGAATTTTACCACACCAATGAAATAGTGGACCTCTTAAAGGTGCAGCGGATCGATCTGATCGTACTGGCCGGCTTCCTATGGCTGATACCGGAAAATCTGTTAAAAGCATTCCCTGACAGGATCATCAATATTCACCCTGCGCTATTACCAAGATACGGAGGCAAAGGCATGTACGGCGACAGGGTACATAAAACGGTGCTTGCCAATAAAGACGATGAATCAGGTATCACCATCCACTATGTGAATGAACATTTCGACGAAGGCGAGATCATTCATCAATCGCGGTTTAAGATCGAAAAAGACGATGATCTCGAAATGATCAAATTCAAAGGCCAGCAGTTAGAGCATTTGCATTATCCTAAGATTGTCGAACAGTTGCTGAAGAGATTGGAATAACTACGCTCAGCTCCGCAAAGAGTGATAAATACTGCCATAAGAACCATGTCGGGTCTGGCCTCATACTTCCCAAATCCTGCCTCCCGTGATAACTAATTCGTACACCTGTAATAATCAAACCGACAACTCGTATTAACCGAACAAAAACCTATCTTTGCGGCTTCAAAAATCAATTTCCGATGTCGCATCCTGTAAAGATCAAAAACGCTTTAATTTCAGTTTATTACAAAGATAACCTCGAAACGCTGATCCGTCAGTTAAATGATTTGGGCGTTACGTTTTATTCCACCGGCGGAACCGAAAAGTTCATCCGCGATCTGGGATGTGATGTCGTTCCGGTTGAAGACCTGACCGGCTATCCGTCAATTTTAGGCGGAAGGGTTAAAACCCTGCATCCAAAAGTATTCGGGGGTATCCTGAACCGTCGCGATTTACCGGACGACCAGTCACAAATCGCTCAGTATGAAATTCCGGAGATCGATCTGGTGATCGTTGATCTCTATCCGTTTGAAGAAACGGTAAGATCCGGCGCCTCAGAACAGGACATTATTGAAAAGATCGACATCGGCGGTATTTCATTGATCCGGGCTGCCGCAAAAAACTTCAATGACGTGGTGATCATCGCCTCAAAAGACGATTACACTACGCTCGAATCCATTATCAGTGAAAACAAAGGTGAAACCACTCTGGAGCAGCGAAAGGCATTTGCCCGCAAAGCGTTCAACGTGAGTTCGCACTATGATACCGCTATCTTCAATTACTTCAATCAGGAAAATCCCATCGAAGTGTTCAAGCAAAGCGAACAAAATGCGCAGGTGTTGCGCTATGGTGAAAATCCACACCAAAAAGGAGTTTTCTATGGCGACCTGAATGCCATGTTCGAAAAACTGAACGGCAAGGAATTGTCCTATAACAACCTGGTGGATGTGGACGCCGCAGTTGCATTGATCGATGAGTTTACGGAACCAACGTTCGCCATCTTGAAGCACACTAATGCATGCGGTGTAGCTTCGCGGACTAACCTGACCGAAGCCTGGAAAGTGGCCCTTGCCTGTGATCCGGTTTCAGCCTTTGGCGGCGTACTGATAACCAACGGTAGCATCGATAAGGAAACAGCTGAGGAGATCAATAAGTTGTTTTTTGAAGTGCTGATCGCTCCGGAATTTACAGATGAGGCTGTCTCCATACTTTCCGGCAAAAAAAATCGTATCCTTTTAAAGCGAAACGACGTTAAACTACCGGACCGGCAGTTTAAAACATTGCTCAACGGGGTGATCGAGCAGGATAAGGACAACAAAATGGAGACCGCGCAGGATATGACGCCGGTTACTAGCCGGAAACCTTCGGCTGAAGAACTAAAAGACCTGGAGTTTGCTAACAAGGTTGTTAAGCATACCAAATCCAATACGATCGTTTTCGCCAGGAACGGGCAGTTATTGTCAAGCGGCGTGGGACAAACATCCCGCGTCGATGCCTTAAAACAGGCAATCTTAAAGGCCGAAACATTCGGTTTTGAGATCCGGGGATCGGTAATGGCGTCAGACGCCTTCTTCCCGTTCCCGGATTGTGTTGAGATCGCGGGCGATGCAGGGGTAAGCATGATCCTGCAGCCGGGTGGATCTATCAAGGATCAGGATTCGATCGATATGGCCAATCAAAAAGGTGTTGGAATGGTGACAACCGGAGTCCGGCACTTCAAGCACTAATGCATAACTTTCAAAAAGTTAAAGACGATTTGGAAAGATTAGTATATTTTAGGTTTTAAACTATTTTTGCGTACTTTTTAATATTTAACAGCAACAAAGCTAATGGGCTTATTTAACTGGTTTACACAGGAAATCGCAATCGATCTGGGTACTGCAAATACACTGATCATACATAACGACAAAGTAGTGGTTGACGAGCCCTCGATCGTGGCCTTTGACCGCACCACAAATAAAGTGATCGCTATTGGCCGGCAAGCCATGCAAATGGAAGGAAAAACACACGAGAATATCCGGACCGTTCGTCCGCTGAAAGATGGTGTGATCGCCGACTTCAACGCTGCTGAACATATGATCCGCGGTATGATCAAAATGATCAACAACGGAAAAGGTTGGTTTTTCCCGTCTCTGCGGATGGTCATCTGTATTCCCTCCGGCATAACAGAAGTGGAAAAACGCGCGGTTCGCGACTCGGCGGAAATCGCCGGCGCCAAAGAAGTGTACCTGATCCACGAACCAATGGCTGCTGCCGTAGGTATTGGCATCGACGTAGAAGAGCCAATGGGGAATATGATCATCGATATCGGCGGCGGAACCACCGAGATCGCCGTTATCGCCCTATCAGGTATCGTTTGCGATCAGTCTATCCGCGTTGCCGGAGATAACTTCGACAGCGATATCGTTCAGTATATACGTCGTCAGCATAACATTATGATCGGCGAACGCACCGCCGAGAAGATCAAGATCGAAGTCGGCGCTGCCTTACCTGAGCTGCAGGATCCTCCGGCCGACTTCGCCGTACAGGGCCGTGACCTGATGACCGGCGTACCGAAACAGATCACTGTTTCATACACCGAGATCGCACACTGTTTAGATAAATCGATCTCTAAAATTGAGGAAGCGATCCTGAAGGCTCTGGAGATCACACCTCCCGAGCTTTCAGCAGATATTTACCAGACCGGCATCTATTTAACCGGAGGCGGTGCATTGCTGCGCGGCCTGGACAAGCGGGTGGCATCAAAGACCAAACTGCCGGTACATGTTGCCGAAGACCCGCTGAGAGCTGTAGTCCGCGGAACCGGAACAGCCCTGAAGAATATCGGTAATTTTAAATTCTTGATGCAATAATAAACAGTTTGGAGCTTGGAGTAGGGAGTTTGGAGACAACGCTACTCCAAACTCAAAACTCCCAACTCAAAACTAATTATGCGTAACCTCTGGATCTTTCTCAGCAAGTACAACGCATTTTTCTTTTTCATCATTTTTTTCGTCGTTTCACTCATCTTGCTCGTTTCAAACAATTCGTTTCAAAGGGCCAGCACCTGGAATTCGTCGAATCAAATAACCGG
>DASWXL010000052.1:0-42165 GCA_036405495.1 Sphingobacteriaceae bacterium
TATCGGACCGATCTATCCTGTACGGGCTTATGACGCTGCAGGTCAGCCGATCATGAATCCTATCACTGGAGAGCAATGGTATGATTACGGTATGCACCCTGGTGCAGTTAACCGTCCGCAGGGCGCAAGCGCCGGTCGCCACGTGATCTATGAGTCCATGTTGAACGACAATCTTGCCAAGAGAAATAACTTAGGTGCAAGAACCTACGTTGACGTTAAGTTCCTGAAAGATTTCACTTTCACTCCTTCATTCAGCGTTGATATACGTAATAACAACTCTACTGAGTACAGAAACCCATTGATCGGTGACGGTGCTACTTTGAGCGGTTATGCATGGAACAGCAACTCAAACACCCGGTCTTATACGTTCAACCAGATCCTGAAATACAACAAGTCTTTCGGAAGCCACACGATCACGGCGTTAGCTGGTCACGAGAACTATGACTACAATTATCGTGTTGCGTCAGCGTCTAAAACCGGGCAGATCCTGCAGGGAAATACTCAGTTCGAGAACTTTGTGACACCTTACAGTGCTTCGGGCTATCAGGATCGCGAAACTCTCGAGTCCTATTTCTCAAGAGTGAACTATGACTTCAATGAGAAGTACTTTTTAGAAGCTTCTATCAGAAGAGACGGTTCTTCCAGATTCCATGAGGACTCCAGATGGGGTACTTTCTACTCTGCCGGTGCGAGCTGGTCGATCTCAAAGGAACCTTTCATGAGTAAATACACCTGGATCGATGATTTAAGATTGAAAGCATCTTACGGTCAGGTAGGTGTTAACGCGCTGAGCACCCTGTATGCATACCAGGCGTTCTATGAACTTGGATGGAACAACGGTACGGAGCCGGGTATGCTTCTTTCGACAGCAGCAACACCTGATCTGCAGTGGGAAAAGCAAAATACATTCAACACCGGTATCTCTTTCTCATTGTTCAAAAACAGATTATTCGGTGACCTGGAATACTTCAAGAAAGGTTCAGACAGACTGATCTTCGGCGTTCCTCAGCCATTGTCTTCTCCGGTAACCAGCATCCTGAAAAACATCGGATCGATGTATAACTCAGGTGTCGAGCTGACCTTAGGCGGTGACGTAATCAGGGCTAAGGACTTCAACTGGGGTATTACTACCAACTGGAGCGTTCTTAAAAACGAGATCACCAAGATGCCGGCCGAAACTCCTGCTATTACTTCAGGAACCAAAAGAAGAGAAGTTGGTAAAGATTACTATGCTTACTACCTGAGACAGTTCAGAGGTGTTGATCCGTCTGATGGTTCTTCATTATACGTTCCTGCTGATGGTACTGCAGCTGCAAATATCAGAACGGTAAACGGCGTTGATTATGTAACCAACCAGACTTACGCTAAATTCGATTACACTGGTTCATCGATCCCTGATCTTGCCGGTTCTGTGAACAACATATTCCGCTTTAAGGATATATCATTGTCATTCCTGGTTAACTACCAGATCGGTGGTGAGTTCTATGACAGCGAGTATGCAGGTTTAATGTCTCCTCGGTATGGCAGTTCATTACATAAGGATGTATTAAACGCATGGACAACTCCTGGTCAGGTAACAGATATCCCACGTATTGATATCGGTAGCAGCACCAACCTGAATGCAGCTTCAACCAGATGGTTAAAAGATGCGTCTTATGTTGCATTCCGTAACGTTAACCTTTCTTATGCGCTGCCTGCAAGCGTACTGAACAGAATCAAGGTTCAGAATGCTAGAGTGTTTGTAACAGGTGAGAACCTTGGTCTGATCTCAGCAAGAAAAGGTATGAACCCAACTGAAAGCTTCGACGGAACCAATGGCGCGGTTTACCTGCCAAGCAGAACCCTAAGTTTCGGAGTGAATTTCACTTTATAATACAATAAGTTAAAAGAACATGAAAAAAGTTTTAATATACTCGGGTGCTCTGGCCCTTCTTGTAGCCACCGGCTGTAAGAAGGAATACCTGAACACGGCACCGACCAACCAGGTTGATAATACATCGGTATTTACAACCACACAGAATGCTGACGCTGCGTTGAATGGCGTATACCGTTATATGTTCGAAAGAACGACGGCAACATCAAGCAACGTTCAGAACAAACCAGGTGTTACCGGTATTCTGCTGGGTCTTGACTTCATGGGTGAGGATATCAATATTTCCGCGGCTAACTGGTACACTGCTACCGGCGAAGGTGCCTGGATCAATATCGGCGATAACCACGCCCTTACTCAGTACTATTATCGTACTTTCTATCGTATGATCGGTAACCTGAATTACATTATCGAAAATATCGATGGCGCATCAGGTTCGGCTGCTGACAAAGCCCGTATCAAAGCCGAGGCTCTTACGGTGAGGGCGTATGCTTATTCATACCTGGTACAGATCTACGGTAAAAGATATGATGCAAATGCAAAGCCAAACAACCAATTAGGGGTGCCTTTAATGCTTTCAACTACTGATAACCAGAAGCCAAGAGCAACTGTAGAGGAGGTTTATGCAGCTATCAATGCTGACCTTGATGCGGCTATCGCTTTAGACGCAACTGGTCGCGCCAGCAAGAGCCATGCTAACGTATGGGTTGCAAAGGGCCTGAAAGCACGCGTGGCTCTGACCATGCAGGATTACCCAAATGCAATCAAATTTGCTAAAGAGGTGATCGACGGAAACCAGTTTCCGCTAATGGATGAGGCTGCTTACCTGTCTGGTTTTAACAATGCGCCTAACTTATCTGAGTTTATGTGGGCTACGATGCCAACTACTGATCAGGGTGATACTTTCGGATCATTCTTTGCGCAGATCGCTTACAATGCGAATACATCTTTCATGAGAGCCAACCCAAAACGGATCAACTCTGCATTGTATGATCAGATCTCTTCTACAGATGTTAGAAAGAAACTGTGGGAGCCAACACCAACTGCTGCTAATTTCCCGCTGCCTTCGGCAAGTTTCGCCAGACAACCACTTATGAGCAGAAAGTTCTCGGTTAAGGCAATTGGTGATCCATCATTAGGAGATGTGCCTTTGATGCGTTCGGCTGAAATGCACCTGATCCTTGCGGAAGCTTATGCTAGATCCAGCCAGTCTGGCTTAGCACAGGACGCATTATTTGCACTTGTGTCAAAAAGAGATCCGGCTGCTGTGAAGTCAGCCAACACCGGTGATGCCCTGATCAATGAGATCATGGTTAACAGACGTGTCGAACTGTGGGGTGAAGGCTTCAGATGGTTAGACCTTAAGCGTCTAAATCAACCACTTGACAGAACCGCAGTTCCTAACTATAGTGCTGCTACCGTTAATAACGTGATGGTTGTACCAGCAGGTCACGACAGATGGCAGATGTTCATCCCAAGATCTGAAATGGAAGCAAATCCATCGCTTGCAGGTCAGCAAAACCCATAAAAGAACCCATGTTTCTTGAATGAGAAAGGGTTGCCTTAAAAAGGCAGCCCTTTTTTATTTGGGCTGGGTGGATGTACTCCAACAAAAATGTTGCACAGTAGGCTCTTTGCGTTCGTAAAAGGTGATAACAGCCTATTTTTTGCAAGGTTTTCGACCGACTTTTGTATCAACTTTGTAAGAGTTAATATGATTATTAAAAAGCCGTCCGTGGTGGGATGGCTTTTTTTTTTTTGCCTGTGCTGGCACCAAGGATTGGAGATGTTTCACAAATTACTATCTTCAGCGTTCTATGACTGATCACAATAAGCCAAACTTCTTTAAAAATTACCGTGGTATTCTCTTATTGATTGGAGGAATTATCGCAGGCAGCATCCTGGGTTTGATCTTCGGCGAAGACATTTCGATGATCAAGCCTGTTGGTGATATCTTTTTGAACCTGCTTTTTACAGCGGTCGTTCCGTTGGTTTTCTTTGCTATTGCATCGGCAATTGCCAATGTAAACCGGTCGCAGAAGATAGGGAGGGTGATGGGTGTGATGATCGTGGTGTTTTTGGCTACAGTTCTGATCTCGGCATTTCTAACGGTGGTTTCGATCTGGTTTTTTCCGATCCATGAAACTTCTGCAGGTGGAGCTATAGCAGGCGACCATGCAGAGCCGCAGCCCTTCGGCGAACAGGTTACGAATCTTGTTACAACCAATGATTTCTACCTCTTACTATCGCGGAAAAGTATGCTGGCGTTACTTATTTTCTCTTTTTTAACAGGATTTGCTGCGCAGCGTTCTGGTGAAGCGGGAGAGCCGTTCAGGAAGTTTTTGAATTCCGGCAACGAAGTAATGAAAGAATTGCTTGTTCTGATCATGAAGGTTGCGCCAATTGGTTTGGGTGCCTACTTTGGATATCAGGTAGGGGTGTTCGGTCCGCAGTTGTTCGGAACTTACGCCCGCTCAATGGCGCTTTATTATGGATATGGTCTCTTTTATTTTGTCGTCATCTTCAGCTTGTATGCCTTTGTCGCAGGCGGTGTTTCTGCGGTAAAGCGGTACTGGAAAAATAATATCCTGCCATCAGCAACGGCTTTAGGTACCTGCAGCAGCATTGCCACTATACCCGCTAATCTTGAAGCGGCGCCAAAAATGGGGATCCGCGAACATGTGTCGAATGTGGTTGTCCCCTTAGGCGCTACACTGCATAAAGACGGCTCCAGTATCTCTTCGATTGTAAAGATTGCTGTCGCATTTTCTATAATCGGCAGAGACTTTACCGGTGTGGATACGATCCTGATCGCGCTGGGAATAACCGTTCTGGTGAGTATCGTGGAGGGCGGGATACCCAACGGCGGATATGTTGGCGAATTACTGATGATCTCGGCTTATAACTTTCCTGTGGAGGTCTTACCTGCCGCTATGATCATTGGTACATTGGTCGATCCGCTCGCTACGTTATTGAACGCAACCGGTGATACCGTGGCTGCAATGGTGATCGATCGGTTTGCCGGTGGCAAATTGCAGGCGGCGGATACGTAGGCCCGGTCAAGTGCGCGACTTTCCAGCTATTGCTGAAGCGATCTTTTCGGCATGTATTCTCGAGTTTTCAATGAACCAAACATGAGTGTCCATTCCTCCGCAGACGACACCGGCAAGGTAGATCCCCGATTGGTTCGTCTCCATGGTTACGGGGTTATGGTCGGGAATAAGCTTTTTATCCTTTGAGGTGTGGATTCCGAGCATTTTCAGGAAGCCGAAGTTTGGCTGATAGCCGGTCATCGCCAGAACAAAGTCATTTGCGATAGTGACGTTACCTTCGGAAGTCCGGATATCAACTTCATTCTGGCGGATTGCTGAAAGTGAAGCATTGAAATAGGCCTTTATAGATCCTTCTTCTATCCGGTTAACGATATCAGGCCTTACCCAATATTTTACCCGTTCACCGATCTCAGGCTTCCGGATCACCATGGTTACGTTTGCCCCTTTACGGTAAGTTTCAAGCGCTACGTCAACAGACGAATTATTTGCGCCTACTACCAGGACATTTTGTCCGTAATAATAATGCGGATCGTAATAGTAGTGTCTCACTTTCTGCAGATCTTCGCCGGGCACGTTCATATAGTTCGGGATGTCATAAAATCCGGTAGCAACGACAATGTTTTTACAACTGTACTGACGTTTTGAGGTAGTAACGACGAATTGCTGCTCTTTGTGAACGGCGACTACCTCCTCAAAGAGTCGGATGTTCAGTTTATACATATCCGCCACCCGGCGATAATATTCAAGCGCTTCCGAACGGTTCGGTTTGGCGTTATTTGACACAAACGGAACACCGCCGATCTCAAGGCGCTCAGGGGTCGAGAAGAACGTCATGTTCTTAGGATAGTTGTACAGCGAATTCACCAGGCAGCCTTTCTCGATGATAGTGTAAGATAAGCCGGCTTTTTGCGCTTCAATGCCGCAAGCCAGACCAATTGGGCCGCCACCGATGATTAAGAGATCAAAGATCAAAGTTCAAAAGGTTAAAAAATTCAGGACAACACTTGACTATAAATGAAAAAAGGCTGAAAAGGTTGTATGTATTCAACTCTTTTCAACCTTGCTCATCATGCTGAGCCGTCAAACAATGAAACCTCTTTGACGCCCTCAGACGACGATTACTTCGCCGCTTTCGCGTGATCGGCTAAGAACTGTGCTAAACCACTGTCCGTTAACGGGTGCTTCAGTAATGCCATGATAGCTGACAGTGGTCCGGTCATTACATCGGCGCCGATCTTTGCACACTCCAGAATGTGCATAGCATGACGCACCGACGCGGCAAGGATCTGCGTTTCGTAACCATAGTTATCATAGATCAATCGGATATCTCCGATAAGGCTTAAACCGTCGGTAGAGATATCGTCCAGACGTCCAATGAACGGAGAAACATAGGTTGCACCTGCTTTTGCAGCCAGCAACGCCTGTCCCGCCGAGAAAACCAGTGTGCAATTGGTTCTTATACCTTTTGATGAAAAGTATTTGATGGCTTTAACACCATCTTTGATCATCGGAACCTTTACTACAATCTTGCTGTCGAGTTTGGCTAATTCTTCGCCTTCGCGGATAATTTCTTCGTAAGTGGTGGCAATAACTTCAGCGCTGACATCACCATCCACAATCCCGCAGATCGCTTTATAATGGTTGATAATGTTTTCCTGTCCCGTAATGCCTTCTTTCGCCATCAGGCTTGGGTTAGTGGTTACGCCGTCTAAAACGCCAAGATCCTGGGCCTCTTTAATTTGTGCAAGGTTTGCTGTGTCAATAAAAAACTTCATTTCGATTAGTTAATTAGTCAATTTGTTTCAATGTGTATGGTTCAGGGTGTATGCGGTTTTGCGAATTGTTCAACTGTAGGTGTAGTAATAATCTTTGTATGAATGAAATCAGCTTTGCTTTCGTTATTCTGACCCTCACGATCATTGGCGCCAATTGTTTTGCCGCCCATTGCAGTTGATGGATAATATAAAATGTTTGTTTTGTTGCAGAGCCTGTGAAACATGTAGAACTTGAATCGCAAACTGAAACGTCTTTTCTACAATAAGATTGTCCTGAAGAGGGATTTTGGTAGTCATCGACAATAGTCAAATCAACTCATTGGCAAATAAAAAATGGGCAAGCCCCTTTTATCGCACCGCTCAACCTTCTACCCTTGCTATGTTCCCATCCTGGGGGATTAAAAGGGAGCTGGTCGTAAAAGACTTACCCGTCACAAATATAGGATTTTTTGCTTTAAAGCCACATTTTTTAGGATTTTTTGTTCGCCGGTGAAATAGGGCACCATGATTGGTAGGTCAGATCTGCCAATTTCCTTGCAACGTTTCTGTTTTAGCCAGCGTCTTAACCACAAAATGTAAAAAAAATGAAGAAGCTAAACGTTTTTATCGCTGCGCTGACTTTTGCTTATAGTGCTCAGGCACAAAATGCCGGTAGGGACAAAGGCCAATTAACCATTGCCGAACCGCTTCAGCAAACCGAATTGAACCGGGGCGATGCACATCTCTATTCAGTGAACCTGAAAAAAGGAAACCGGTATATCTTCTCTGCTTTCCAGGCTGGTATTGATATTGTGGTAAAACTGGTAGACAGATCCGGAAAGCAACTGGCCGAAAAGGATTCGCCTAACGGAACAAAGGGGTTTGAACGTCTTGCTTACATTGCGCGGTATGACGGCCTTCATCAATTGCAGATATCAGCACTGGATGATAGTTCAAACACCAGAGCGGGCAAATATGACCTTTACGTCGGTCAGCAAGATCAGGAACTCGTTGGCAAACTTGCCATAGAGAACAGGAAGAATATTCAGACATTAGATATCGATCATTTCTGGGAGGCTTATGATAGCTTGAAAAGGGCCAATAGCTTCCGCGACAGCGTTTTGGTGATCCAGCGTTTGTATATAGACCGCGCTACAGAGGGGTTTGAGGACTTTCTGTCCGTAAGAGGGTTTACTGCTCCCGAGTATGTCAGGACAATAAAAGCATTTCCAAAATTCTATCAGTCCATTCGCCCCAATACATATGCAACAAAGAGCGCAGCTGTTCAGATTCAGAAGGTGTTCGACAGGTTCAGTGAGTTGTATCCTAACTTCAAGCCTTTTAAAGTGAACTTTGCTGTGGGTACATTGCGAACCGGGGGAACGGTCAGTAATCGTTATGTGCTTATCGGGTCTGAGATCTCTACGGCTACTAATAAGACCGACCTTTCGGAGTTCAATAATTCGGCATTAGCTAAAGTTATGGCGAGGGAGGGTGATGTTGAACAGCTTATCATGAACATTGTGGCTCATGAATGCGTTCATACCCAGCAAAGCAAAAAGCTGGAAGGTGAACAATGTAACCTTTTAACAACAAGTATAATGGAAGGGGCCTGCGATTTCATCGGTGAATTGATTTCCGGTAGCCAGATCAACAAAGTGGCTCAGGTTTATGGCAATGAAAATGAAAGGGAGTTGGCGAAAGCATTTTTTTCCGAACCGTGCGACAATGTAGATAACTGGCTCTATAACATGAATTCAATTAAAGATGGCAAGCCTGCCGATCTCGGTTATTTCATGGGTTATAAGATCGCCCAAAGCTATTACAATGAGCAGGCAGACAAGAAGCAGGCGATCACCGACATCATCGAAATGAAGGATCCGAAGCTCTTTTTGGAAAGGAGCAGATACAAAGAGAAGTTTAGATAAAATGTTCAACTCCTGCTTTATGCGGGTGTTGCTTTTTTATTACGGCGTATGTTGACATAAAATCAACATAAAATTGTAACCCCGGCGCTCTGAAACCGTATTTGGAGCTGTGACTGTTGTATGCGTGTAGAAAGATGCTTGCCTGCTTGATTTTTTATCCCATTGCTTTAATTATTTCAGGATTAGGTGCAGCCTTGCTGATGGTATACCTTTTTGGGAGGTTGAAAAGTATTGGTAAGTACCTGGCTGTTTTGCTGGGAGCAACAGCACTATGGGCCATCATATACGGCATCGAACTGTTGTTGGCTGACCGTGCCAATTTGCTTTCTTTCGTTAAAGTCGTATACGTCGGTATTGTACTTATCCCACCGTTCTGGACCCTTTTTATATTAAAGTTTCTTCAGAAAGATGAGTTAATTACATCCAGATCCGTTGCACTGCTCTTTCTTATCCCGGCGGTCACATTATGCTCGGTGTGGACGAGCGACTCGCACCAGTTTCACTATCTGGAAATTTCCGCCGTTGAAACCCCAGACCTTTCCATATTCAAACTTAAGCCGGGCCCCGGATACGTTATTTTTACTACTTATTTTTATTCTGTACTCGCATTCGGGTTATTTCTTCTCTTGAAAAAGCGGTCTGAAGGGCAATTTTATTTTATTAAGCAAAGACGACTTATCGTTGTGGCAGCAATGATACCTGCCATTGCCAATGTTCTATACCTCCTGGGTGTTCGGCCCGCTGAAGGGATCGATCTGACGCCGTTCGCTTTTATTATTACAACCATCATGACTGCGGTAGCGGTGATGAGATATCAGTTAGTGGATATTCTGCCTATCGCCCGCGAGCGTATCATTGAAGCGTTGCAGGAAGGCGTGCTCGTGTTAGACCCGCAAAACCGGATCGTCGACCTCAACCCGGAGATGGGAAAAATAATGAATGCGGGACCTTCCCAAGTGTTAGGTTCGGATCTAAGCAGGTTTTTCCCGGTGTTAGGCAAGTCGCTCGACGCAACTACGGAAATTGAAATAGACATTCCCGCTAATGGCGAAAAACAGGCATTTGCCGTCACAATGAGCGATCTGACATCAAAGAGGGGCGCTAAAAGAGGAAAGATCTTGCTCTTCCGTGATGTGACCGAACGCAAACAGGTTGAACAAAGTCTTATCGAAGCCAAGGAACAAGCGGAAGAAGCAGCAAAAATAAAGGCACAGTTTCTCTCTACAATGAGCCATGAGATCCGAACGCCGATGAACGCCATCCTGGGGTTTACTCACCTGTTGCTACAGAACGATCCGCGGGAAGATCAGGTGGAATACCTGAATATTCAAAAGTTTTCCGCGGAGAACCTCACCGTGCTGATCAACGATATTTTAGACTTTACTAAGATCGAGGCGGGTAAGATCGAACTTGAAGAAAGACGTTTCGATATATTGCAGTTACTACAGAACATTTACTCTTCCCTGAAACCAGATGCAGATAACCGCGATATTGGCCTGGAGCTCATTGTTCCGCCGCAGGGTATTCGTACGGTTTTGGGCGATACCGTGCGCATAAGCCAGATCTTCACAAACCTTATCGGGAATGCAATAAAGTTCACTGATAGAGGAAAGGTAACTGTAAGCGCGCGGGTGATGGAAGAAACTCCTGAAGCAACTTCAATAGCTTTCATGGTTTCAGACACGGGGATTGGAATTCCCGTCGATAAGATCAACGTCATCTTCAAAAGCTTTAGTCAGGCGAGTTCGGATACCACCCGCCGGTTTGGTGGAACGGGACTCGGGTTAACGATTACCAAAAGACTTCTTAACCTGATGAACAGCGACATCACCGTATCCAGTGAACTTGGCAAAGGATCTGGTTTTTCATTCACCCTTCGCCTGAAAAATGCTGCTTTGGAACGTTCCGGGGATACTGAAGCAAATACTTTTGACGAGGAACGGCTGAAGGGTAAAAAGATCCTCATTGTAGACGATAATCCGGTGAACGTCATGATGGCCAGGCAGTTCCTGAAAAAATGGGACATCACCTCCGGCGAAGCAGCAAACGGCTTACAAGCCTTGTCCGAACTCCAGACTAATGACTATGATTTGGTGCTTATGGATGTGCAAATGCCTCAAATGGATGGGTACACGGCCGCACGTGAGATCCGCAAGCTTGCCGATCCAAAGTTTGTCCACCTGCCTATCATTGCTTTATCTGCATCGTCGCTCTCCGAAATAAAGGAAAAGGTACTCGATGCCGGAATGACCGATTGCCTTACAAAGCCGTTTACACCGGCCGACCTGTTCGAAAAGATCACGGGCCAGCTGACAGGCAATAGCAACGGCTAATGAATGTAGGTATACAGCTTCGGCGGCACAATTGGTTCTTGGTGCGGTTAACTGTGAGTTAATGCGCAACTAGCACGGACTTTGTCCTTTACCTGTTCCTGTTTAGTCCGTGTTTTGTCCCTAATATCTCCCTGTTTTATACTTAACAGGAATGGATATCATGTTATCACTAAAAAGGTATTTTTTAGATAGGTTTAACTAATGGTTAAGTATTGATGAGGTGCGACTGGCAACGGGAGTGGCGGTCAAAAACGATCAGCATATTCGCATATCAGTAAATTTGGGGTACTGGCATATTAGCACATTGGCATATCAACCAACCACATCAAAATCACATCCGATTCTTGTTGTGCCGGTGAGAGGTAATGGTATATTCGAAAAAAAATTATTCCTTACATGGTCCACAACGCAAAGATCCTCAGCTCGGAAATATTATCTGATAACTGGTATACCCTCCGGAAGATCACATACGAGTACAACAAAAGTGATGGCAGTGTGCAAACTCAAACCCGCGAGGCTTACGACCGGGGAAACGGCGCTACCATCTTACTTTATAACAAAGAACAACGCACGGTGATATTAACGCGGCAGTTTCGGCTTCCCACCTTTATTAATGGCAACCAAACAGGCATGCTGATCGAAGCCTGCGCAGGTTTGCTGGACGAAGACAATGCCGACGACTGCATCAAGCGCGAAACAGAGGAAGAGACCGGCTATAGGATCACCGATGTCAGAAAGATCTTTGAAGCTTACATGTCGCCCGGCTCGGTAACAGAGATTCTGCATTTCTTTATTGCCGCATATTCACCGTCAATGAAAGTGCACGAGGGCGGCGGACTCGAACATGAAGAAGAAAACATCGAAGTGTTGGAGCTCGATGTTGATCAGGCAGTAGAGATGATCAA
Source organism: Sphingobacteriaceae bacterium (assembly GCA_036405495.1). Taxonomy (GTDB): domain Bacteria; phylum Bacteroidota; class Bacteroidia; order Sphingobacteriales; family Sphingobacteriaceae; genus DASWTL01. The sequence continues at coordinate 11,844 of DASWXL010000052.1, forward strand.
GTCAGGAGAGATCAAAGATGGTAAAACCATTATGCTGCTTCAGTATGTTAAATTGCATAACATTCTTTGATCAATCATATAACGCAAAAAAATAGAATCATGCAACCACAAACCCTTGAAATCAAAGCGAAAATTCAAATTTTGAAACCTGCTTCCCAGGTTTTTGAAGCCATCGCCGATCCGGATAAAATGTCAAATTACTTTATCTCCAAAAGCAGCGGCCGGATGGAGGAAGGAAAGGAGCTGATGTGGCGGTTCCCGGAATTTGATATGGAATTTCCGGTACATATTGAGAAAGTAGAGAAAGACTCATATGTTTCTTTTTACTGGGATAGCGAAGCCGGAGATAAACAACTTTTGGTTGAGATTGCATTGGAGCCAAGAGGGGAGGATGCTACGTTGGTCACTGTAACCGAAAAAAGTATGGAAAACAATGAGGCGGGCATCAAATGGTTGCAGGGTAATACCGAAGGCTGGGCCAATTTCCTGGCCTGTATGAAAGCCTATCTCGAATATGGTATCAATCTTCGAAAAGGAGCTTTCGACTTTATGAACACTCCCGGCGAGTAAAAATTCACCGTCCTTTTTCCGTCGTTTACCGACTTCTGTTTGTTGTCCGCCCAAAACCTGTGGACGTCGCTTTAATGGCGATATATCTTTGACCTGTAAATAAATAGGAACAAGAACTCACAAAGTATACCGCCATGAAAACGATGAAAAGAATTACCGCCGCTGCCCTAATGATGGGATCAGCAATGAGTGTTTCAGCAGACGAAAGACCCGGCATAAAGTATATTCAACCCGCACAATATGTGCTGATTGCCGCAAGTGTTGCCGACAAGGCATCAACTGTTGCGTTTAGCAATCCTCAGGCGATCGTAGAGGAAGGGTTAAAAGAGACAGCCTTTGCCGTTGGGTATCCGGATATGGATTTCGGAAGTCCTGACGACCCTATGTTTGACGGAGTAAAAGAAGAGCGTGTCAAGTTCAAAGATCCTCAGGCCATTGTGGAAGAAGGACTGAAGGAAGCCGCATTCACCCTCGGATATCCGGAAATGAATTGGGGATCCCCTGACGATATCCGGACAGATAATCTGGTTAAAAGTAAAGGCGCATTCCGGTTCGCTGACCCTGAGGCTATCACAGAGAATGGGTTAACCGAAAAAGCGTTTGAAGCGGGATATCCCGGGTTCGTGTGGGGTAGTCCTTCCGATATTGACGAGCATGAGATAGAACTGCTCCTTCGCCGAAATTAATTAACACACACACAAACATGTCGATGAACAGGCTTGCCGGGCTTTTTGAGAGACGGCAAGCCTTTTTTATACAGATTCTTCACTGAGAAGTCATATTCCTTGTCCTTTATCATCCTGGTTTTAAAAGATCGTTTAGTTTTTTCTAATGTTGCAAAAACTTCCATAGGCTATTTATAAAGATGATTAAAGAGTTATCAAAAACCGCCCTGGGCCGGTTCCGGATCATTGCCTTTCTTGAAGGCTGTTCTTATTTGTTATTAGGTCTTACCATGATTTTAAAGTACCAGTTTGAAATGCCCGGCCCGAATTATGTCGTCGGCATGGCGCATGGCATTCTATTCATCCTTTATGTTTTTCTGTTGCTGCAGGTGGCGTACAGCCAGAAATGGGTATTCGGGAAAGCGGTGATGGCATTTGCTGCATCACTGGTTCCTTTCGGGACGTTTTATGCTGACAAGAAGATTTTTGCTGCCTCTTTGCCAAAAAAATAGCCTGCAGTATACGATGGATCCAAAAATAGAAATGGTGTTCAAAAGCGATTATGATGAAATTACTTCTGTATGGGAGGCTTCTGTTCGGGCAACACACCATTTTCTGTCAGAAGAGGACATCGCCGGTTACCGTGAATTGTTTCCTGCCTGCTTTCAATCCCTCGAACTTTATTGTATCAGGCAGAACAATTGCATTGCCGGCTTTATCGGCATCGCACATCATAAAGTAGAGATGCTTTTCATTCATCCGGAAGCGCGTGGAAAGGGTTTGGGTAAACAGCTCATGAGTTACGCAATTCACGATCTGCAAGCCCGAAAAGTGGATGTAAATGAGCAAAACGAGCAAGCCGCAGGCTTTTATCTGACTTTCGGGTTTACGGTCGCCGGCCGTTCCGAGCGCGACGGACTCAACAAACCATATCCCTTACTTCATCTTAAATTACCGGATTAGTTCTCTTGCAAGGGCAGGGTAAAATAGAAAGTGGATCCTTTTCCGGGTTCACTTTCCACTTTAAGTTCTCCTCCATGCCGTTCGATGATCTCTTTACAGATAAACAATCCGATTCCCAGTCCCTGGTATTTCATCGAAGTTTCTTCAACCCTGTAGTATCGGGTAAAGAGATTTTGTTGTGCCTCGTCGTCGATCCCAATCCCAAAATCCCGCACAGAAACAACCAGCTGTTTCCCTTCAACGCCGGAAGTGACAACGATCTCTTTCTCGTTTGGCGAGTATTTGGCGGCATTAGAAATCAAATTGTGTAATACCTGCTCGATCCGTTCTTTATCCGCATGCAAAGTAACATCAGCTATACTTTTGATGATGATCTGATGCGGAAACGTTTGCTGCTGGATATCCTCGACAGTTTCTTTAAGGAACGGGCCAAAGCTGATATCCGTTTTATTGTAAACCAGTGCGCCTGCATTGATCTTGGAGACATCCAGCAAGTCGGAAATGAGTCGCTCTAACCGACCGATATGCTGAAGGGCCTTACTGCTGAACAGGGAGGCCCGATGGTCGTTTGTAACCGCTTTGTCGAGCAGCTGAACGGTTGCCTTGATGTTCGTGAGCGGCGTTTTCAGCTCGTGGCTGGCAATGCTAAGGAACTCATCTTTTTTATTCAGGAGTTCATGACTTTCAACGAGTTCACGTTGCTGCAGTTTTTGATCGTGAATGTCGGTGTTAACCCCTACCCACATTGCCAGCTCGCCATTTTCGTCTTTTAGCGGATAAGCTTTGATGAGATGCCAGCGATATTCATTGTCGGCGACTCTTTTGTAGCGCTGTTCGGCGGTGAACTCCGTTTTGTTTTTCAGCGCCTTCTGCCAGTCGGCAATAGCTTTTCCCTGGTCGTCCGGGTGAATGATTTCTTCCCAGTTGAACCCTGAAATATCGTCTGCCCCGACATAATCTAACCAGGCTTTATTGACGTAAGTGGTATAGCCATCCCGGTCGCTCATCCACACCTTATGGGGCATAGCTTCGGCTATGAACTCAAAACGTTCTTTTCCGATGGCCATTTCCTGGTTCGCTCTGACCATGTCGGTCACGTCGAAGCCAAATACTGCAACGCCATCCACCCGGCCCTCTGAATCAAATACCGGATTTAGGATGAAATTAAAATATAGTTCCCGTTTTTTTCCGTGATCGTCGAGGTATTCAAGCCTGCGTCTGGTCTCTTTTTCAGGTTCTCCGGTTGCAAGTACTTTTTGGGCTGTCCGCTGAGCTTCGAAGTTGAATTTACCGAACATCTCCTGGTGTGTTTTATTACTGAAGTCCGTTTTTCCGGAAAGCTCCATAACTGTTCGGTTTACAAACGTATATCTCAGTTCGGGCCCCCGTCGGATGGTGATCACAGCAGGGGCATCCATGAGGATCGATTTGAATTCCTGTTGCTGGCGAAGCATAAGCTTTTGCAATTTTTGCGCACGGCTCTCTGCTTCTTTTACATTCGTGAAATCGATGATGTAAGTAACAGCATCGCCCGCTTTTTCGTCCTCCTGCAGCACGGTAGCGCCTATCAAAACCCAGATCCTTGATCCGTCCTTCTTGTAGTATTGCTTTTCAAACGGCTGACAAGTGCCGGTGGCTTTTAGCTGAGCCAACGCTTGATTGGTGGCATCAGCGAACTCGGGAGGGGTCAGCTTTGCCCAGCTTACTGCTCCTTTCCGCACATCGTCGCTTGAATATCCTAACATTTTGAGATAGGCGTTATTGGAATCAAGTACCTGGCCCTCGAAGTTTATAATGGTTATGCCGATCACGTCCGATTCGTAGATATGCCGGAATTTATGTTCAGCGGTCTTGAGCCTGCTTTTTGCGATGTTAATTGTTTGGCGGATGGTTTTCCGGAGAATTGCAAAAACAATAAGCGCGGATATCAGCAGGATTAGCAAGGCCGCTTTGAATAGCGGTAAAGGAATGAAGTTGAGAAATAGCAGGATGATCGCAATGATTATAATTGCAAATATCGCGAACGCGGATCCTTCTAAATATCGATACACTGCGTGTTCCTTCATTTGGCAGCAAATTAGTCAGTTTTCATTTGTCAGCATGTTTAGTGTTAAATTAAGTAAAAAAACCAACTTTTGCATTGGCTTACGGCGCAGGGCGGGAGCTACCGATAGAACAAGAGAGTAAAATTTAAGTTATCTTTCATCGAAAGAAAAGTTGCTTTGTATCTTTAATTATGATAAAGCGCCTGCTATTTCTATTCGTCGCCTGCTTTTTATCTTTTTCGGTAAAGGCGCAGGTTAACCTGATCAGCGTCGATCAGCTTGAAGATCGGTTCAGGAATGGAAAAGATACCGTCTACATCGTTAACTTTTGGGCTACCTGGTGCGGTCCCTGCATTGAAGAACTTCCGCATTTTGAGAGACTGCAGCAGACCTATGAAAAAAGCCCTCTGAAGGTTTTGATGGTAAGTACTGATTTCAGGTCGAAACTGGAGACAGCGGTTAAGCCTTTTGTGAAACGACATAGGCTCACCAATGAGGTTTTCCTCTTAAATGAGAAAAGTCAGCAGATCTATATCGACCGGATAAGCAAGGAGTGGTCGGGCGCATTGCCAGCCACGCTGGTGGTCAATCAAAAAAAGAAGGTCAGAAAACTTTACGAGAGAGAATTCACCTATCCGGAGCTTGAAAAGGTATATCAAACCCACAAATAAGTATATCAAACCCACAAATAACATGAAAAAATTACTCACTTTTTGTTTAATGATTCTTGGTTTTATGGCCACTGCGCAGACCGGCGGCTACCAGGTTGGCGATATCGCCGCAGATTTTAAGTTGAAGAATGTGGATAACAAGATGGTATCGATGGCCGATTTTAAAAATGCCAAAGGCTTTATTGTCACCTTTACCTGTAACACTTGTCCGGTGTCTAAAGCTTATGAAGACCGGATCATTGCATTAAATAAGAAGTACGCACCAAAGGGCTTTCCCGTGATAGCGATCAATCCGAACGACCCGGTTGCACAACCCGGAGATTCATTCGTGCTTATGCAGAAAAGAGCCAGGGATAAAGGATTTGACTTTCCATATCTGATGGATCCGGACCATATCATCACAAGGCAGTTTGGCGCCACCCGCACACCACATATGTTCATTTTACAAAAAACGACCCGGGGGAATGTTGTACAGTATATCGGCGCAATCGACGATGATCAGGAAAATGCCGATCCGCAAAGAATGAATTTTGTTGAGAACGCCATAGACGCCTTATTGATGGGTAAGAAGCCTGAAACTTCGTTTACCAAGGCCGTCGGTTGCACAATTAAGTGGAAAAAAGACAAAGTTTAATTGCAAATAAAAGGTAATTTTGCAATGTCATGTTAAGGGCGACCTGGCATGACATTTTTTTGATATGAAGCCTAAAGGTGATTATTCATTCTGGACAAAATACAAGCGGTTTGCAAAAACCGAAATTCTTATGTATCTCATAATGTTCATCGGCGTTATACTAGGCATCATCATTTTTAGTTAACTATACGATGAAACTTAATTTAAAACGTCCACTTGCATTTTTTGACCTGGAAACTACCGGTACGAATGTAGCGTCCGACCGTATTGTTGAACTCAGCATTCTTAAAGCCATGCCAGACGGAAGTCAGGAGGTTAAAACCATGCGCTTAAATCCGCAGATACCTATTCCGTTGGAAGCTTCGCTGGTCCATGGTATTTACGATGAGGACGTCCAAAATGAGCCGACCTTTAAGACGGTAGGGCCGGAGTTAGCCGAATTTCTGGAAAACTGTGACCTTGCGGGATACAATTCCAACAAGTTTGATATCCCGGTCCTCCTGGAAGAATTTCTCCGCGCGGGTATTCCGTTTGACCTGGAAAACCGGCATTTTGTGGATGTGCAGAACATATTTCATCAGATGGAACAGCGCACATTGAAGGCGGCCTATCAATTCTATTGCGGTAAGGTCATTGAAAATGCACACTCAGCTGAAGCAGATGTGCGGGCTACCTATGAAGTTCTCCTGGCCCAGCTTGACAGGTACGAGAACAAAGAGTGGGAAGATAAGAAGGGTAATGTTTCCGTACCGGTTCAAAACGATGTTGAGGCCCTCCACCGGTTTACCAATTTAAGCCGCCCGGTAGATTTTGCCGGCAGGATAGTGTTCAACGAGAAGGGGGTTGAGGTGATCAACTTTGGAAAACATAAAGGAAGATCCGTGGAAGACGTTTTTAACATGGAACCCAGTTATTATGCATGGATGCAGCAGGGCGATTTTCCATTGTATACCAAACGTTGCCTGGAAAAGATCTGGGTGCGGTGGAATGGTAAGAAAGAGCAGCTGCGGGCAGAAACCAGAGCCGCCGTTTACACGAATCCCAACAGTCAGAAGCAAGGCTTTCAACAAAAAAAGCGTGATGATGGTCCGGCGAAGCCTATCAATACCGATATGCTTCAGCAGCTAAAGTTGAAATTCGGAAAGTAAATGGCATTTTGATATAACACAAGCCTGAATGTTATCATTCAGGCTTGTGTGCGTTTTAAGCGTTACGGGAGGTGACCTATTTCATATAAGCGTTAAACTGCTTTGCGGGATCCTTCAGATCCGCCTGAACCGGATCAGATTGACCGTTGAAGAGAAACAATCCCCACGTATACTTCGCGTCTTGCAGATCGATGACCTTCACGGATCCGTCGGACTTCTTGAAATGCAGCTCCCGCGCTTCTGTTTCCAGGATCTTCACCTTTTGTTTAATAAGGAATTCCCGTGAGGAGGAGATATTGAACATACTCTCTTCCGCCGCCGTGAAGAAGTTTTCTCCCATCGCTTCCTCCAGTTTATCGAGCTTTATGCTGTCAGGGTGGAAATAAACCGCTGCGGGTTCCGATATTTCCACCACCGGCGCCTGAATGAAATCGCCGGTTTCGATACTCGCACTCTTTGTTGCCTTTTCGACCTCTTCAATTTCTTTAAGCTTTTTATCGTTTGAAGTGCAGGAGTAAGTCAATAATAGGACTGCCGACAAAATCGACATGGAACGGTTTTTCATTTATTAAGTTTTGATCAGTATAGAGACTTAATACGCCGGGTTTTGTTTCGTTGGATACGCGGGTTTTTTAATTTGTCCTTCGTCGCTCAATAATATATTTAAGGTTTTCGACTGAAGGACTTGCTGAAGGGTGGTCCGTTTGCCGTTTACCCACACGTTGTTTTGAACCAGCCGTATTCCATGACTGTAGTCAGCCCAGTCTGGCGAGTGCCCGTTGTACAGCGGTTGGACAGGCCGTCCGTCATTTTTATGCCAGCCATATATGACCACCCGGATATCTCCGTTTCGATAGATCTTGTTTGAGATCACAACGTCCTTTTTGTTGCCGGCAACGAGGCTTCCCAGGCGAAGCGTGTTCCAGTTGGTTTTGCGTTCCTCCCTGATCATTTCGTTGTGCCGGATAAAGACGGGTACCGTCACCATGCTTTTTGAGGGAGGGATTGGCTGCGGTGACATTTTAATATCAGCCGCCCGATAAATTTGATCAGATATTTTTCGGGTTGGTAAGCTGCAGCCTAACATAGATGCAATTCTTTGTGCCATTGAAGGGGTTATCGGGCAATAGAAGTAGTCCTGGTCCGAACCAATTGCAAGATAATCGGGAAGTACAAAATACTGGATAGCGGTAGGTTGTCCGTTAATAGTAACGGTGTCGGTTATCATTGCCAGTGTCCTTAAATGCTCCGGGATATTACCGTTCTTGATTTCCCTGTAAATACGTTGTTCCCTTTCTTTTAAACTGATCGTGGTATCTGCGATTGATCTGGCGAACTCAGATCCGGTGAGTGCTGATCTCTTCCTTTCTTTAACCATAAGAGTTTGAGCAGGTGCGAAAAATGGAATAAGAAGGAGGAAAAAAGCCAGGTGTTTCATGAATAGCCCTTTTGAGCTGGCATCAGCTTCTGTTAAAGTCTAAAAAATTGAGGTTACGTTTCAGGCCTGAGAATTTTGTTCGCTTTACCGGTGAGTTCTTAAAAACTTTTCGAAACGTTTCTTCGGTCATCTCATGCCAATCTGCCGTTGAGAAGCCAAGAAGGTCCTGTTGCGGGTCGAAGGCCGGCTCCTGATGCAGAACGGAAAACCGGTTCCAGGGGCAAACATCCTGGCAAATATCGCAGCCAAACATCCAGTTGTCCATTTTACCCTTGAAATCGGTAGGAATTTCACTTTTTAGTTCTATGGTCAAATAGGAGATACATCGGCTTCCGTCTACGACATAAGGCCCCACGATCGCGTTGGTCGGGCAGGCATCCATACACCGTGTGCAAGTGCCACAGTGGTCGCGGGTAGGCGAGACGTCGAATTGCAGGTCGAGATCGACTACCAGTTCGGCTAAAAAGAAAAAAGAGCCTGTATTCTTATTGATCAGGTTGCTGTTCTTTCCAATCCAGCCTAGTCCGGACCGTTTCGCCCATGCCTTGTCAAGGACAGGGGCAGAGTCGACAAAAGCGCGGCCGTTTACATCACCAATGTTATCTCTGATCACCTCTAGCAAAGCCTTCAGCTTGTCTTTGATCACAAAATGGTAATCAGTGCCGTATGCATACTTTGAGATCTTCGGCGCATCAGGGTCGGTTTGACGGCCCTGGCCCGGAAAATAATTGAGTGCCAGAGAGATCACCGATTTTGCGCCGTCCACCAGCTTCGTGGGATCGAGTCGCTTGTCGAAGTGATTCTCCATGTACTGCATTTCTCCGTGGTGGCCATTCTTAAGCCAGGCTTCCAGTCTTGGTGCCTCCTCTTCCAGGAATGCAGCTCTGGAGATGCCGCAAAACATGAAGCCAAGTTTTCGCGCTTCTTCTTTGATAAACTGACTGTATGTTTCGCGGTTTAACGGCATTCTACAAAGATAGGCAGATGGAGATTACATAACGCTTCCATGGTATTGTTATTTTAGAAATGACAAAGCCCGCATTGGTCGATGCGGGCTTTACATGTAAGAGGATAAGGTTTTATTCTTCTGCTTCTTTGTGGTGGTAAGAAACCTTTGGTACGCGTTTGTCAATTTCCCAGCGGCCTGTTCCGTCTTCTCCGATCACATCAAAAAGTTCGAGGATCCTTCTGGCAACATATTCTTCTTCGATCTGTTCTTTCAGGAACCATTGTAAGAACTGAAGCGTTACAAAATCTTTAGCTTTCAAACAGCGATCGGAGATCTTGTTGAACTGCTGGGTAACAAAGATCTCTTGTTGCAGCGCTTGTTCGAAGATTCCGCGAAAGGAATCAAAGTCCTGCGGAATATTGGTGATCTCCGGAGATATGGCCCTTCCGCCAAGGTCATTCACAAATCTGAATAGTTTCAGCATATGTTCCCTCTCTTCACCTGATTGCTTCTCAAAATATCCGGCGCTGTTGTCAAAACCATTTCGGTTACACCATGAGGCCATCGCTAAGTAAAGTGATGATGAGTGAGCTTCAACTTTTATCTGCTCGTTCAGCAGCATTTCGATTTCTTCGGTGAGGGAGGTTCTCAGTCTAAGCAGGTCTTTCATAACTTTCTGTTATTTAAAACATAAATATAACAGAACCTATGCCAGACAGAAAGAAAAAAGAGCAATAAATACTTAATCTAAATAAGGAGCGGTAAGATTATTCCTGAGGCATTCATTCACCATGCTGTTCAGGTTGATCATGAATTTTGCGCCATGAAGCAGTTCCTTCAGGTTTAAGACATCCGGTAATGTAAGAACAAAGCACCTGTCGGTAAAATGCGGCATAAGGATAACCACATCGGCGGTTCGGGAAGGATTATGAGCCATTTCATCGAGATTGATGGCTTCTACTTCCTTTAGAAAGTGAAAAAAGTCGCGAACCTTAAAGATTGACGAGCGACCACCGAATTCCATGACGTAATGACAATGGCGGTTAGACTGGAACACGGCTCCCGTTGTCGTTTTGAAAACTTCTATTAAAGTGTCTGTTGTCACTGATCTTCTCATCAATAAGTTGACGCAAAGGTAGTAACTATTTATAATCAGTCCAAATAAACGTTTCACTTTTGCTATTCAGCTATCTGGTAAAGGAAAAACGGTATTTCGTAGCCTGCTTGTTGCAGTATAGGCTTGGCGACATTAAATACTTTTATTCCTGATATCTCGCCTTCGAGCGATCCCACATGTGCATGTCCGTGAAACGCGGCAAGCACGTTCTGGCGTATTAGTGGTTCCGCCAGCCGTGAAGAGCCCAGAAAGGGAAAGATCTCTTCAGACTCGCCGATCACGGTTGCTTTTAAGGGCGAATAGTGCATCAGCGCAATTTTTTTGATTTTTTCGTTTTCGGTTTCCAGCTTTGTGAGGGCTCGTTCGAGGTGGAGAGCCTCGTCAACCGCTTCCTGAACAAAAGCTTTCATTGCACCCTCCCCGAACATCGACAGCATGTGTTTATCAAATCCGCCGCCAAAGCCCTTCACGCCGGCAAAGCCCACATCGCCGATCGTGACAGCTTCACCGTCCAGGATATGTACGGTATCGTTTTGTACCATTTGCCGGATGAGTTTATGCCGTCCCTTCTCGTAGTCGTGGTTGCCGAGAACTGCGATCACGGGGATCGTACATGATTTCAGCTCTTCGGATAATACCTGTGCTTCTCCTTCATCTCCGGTGTCGGTCAGGTCGCCGCAGATCAGCAGTACATCAGCCTGTTTAGATACTTCTTTAAAGTAGTCCGTCCATTTGCCGCGTTCGCTTTCTTTAACGTGTATATCGCCAACAGCGGCAATTCGGGTGATTTTCTTTTCTTCAGACATAGATCAGGTTGTTTTAATTGTGCTTACCTTATAATCCCATTCTTTGATGTCAATATGATACTGGGTTTGGTCTATGATAGGCCCGCGGCAAACCCTTTCCAGTGAATGGGGTATTTCATATTGCTGGTGTGCACGGCTCATCAATTCATCAAACAGCCATTTTGGAATGATCTGCGGGTAGTCTGCCGGATAAACGAACTGGAAGTTCAGCAGTTGCGAAAGCAGTAAATGCCAGTGCTGATCGAGCCGGAACAGTAGTCGCTTCCAGTCCAGCTTTTTGCCATGCTTCAAGATGATGTGATTGATGTCTGCGCCATCAAAGCGTTCGCGGTTCTGTACATAAATTTTGCACCAGATCAGTTCCTCCGCGGGAAGGAACTTAACCTTGGTTTTGGCGAAGTGCCCGCTTGTCGCATTATCGTACCAGCTATCGTCAACAGTGCAGATATTGTTTACACTGTCAAAGATCAGATCAATAAAGTAATCGCCTTTGAAGATCTTAGCAAGCCATCGAACGTCGGTAAGTTCGGTGCGAAACCCTTTCTCGCCAAAATGTTTCATGATCTTAGGAAATTCAGTCGACTTGCAAAAAACATCCAGATCTTTGGTATCACGGTAAATTCCCGTATAGTTAAACATGGCAAACGCACCACCAAGCATGAATCTGGATCCGCTTTCGTTCAGCAGATTCAGCGCCTCTTTATAAAATGCATGTGCTTCTTTTCTTTGTTCGTCGGTTTCAATCATGTAAAAATATAAAAGGACGTCTCCGCCTACGTCAACTATTAACTGACCATCTGCCTTTTCTGTTTGAAAGTTCATTGCACCACATTTAGAGAATGCCTGCCTGTGAGCCGCTTAATTATTGATACATTTGTTTCAAATACGTGATGAAGGACTATAAAAAATACTTTACGATACCGGCTCCGCCGGAGGAGGTTTATCGGGGATTAACACATTCGGGTACCATTCAGCTATGGACGGGTGATAAGGCGGAAATGTCAACTGAACCGGGTTCCGAATTTTCATTATGGGACGGTAGCATAGTAGGCCGGAACCTGGAGTTCGATGAGGGCAAAAGAATTGTTCAGCAATGGTATTTCGGCGATCAAAAGGAAGATTCCATTGTTACGATAAAACTTCATCCTGATAAAAGCGGAACTTCTGTTGAGTTGAGGCATATCAATATTCCGGACGAGGATTACGATGACATTGTTGAAGGGTGGAATTCGGCGTATTTCGGCGCATTGCAGGAGTTTTATGAAGAATAATATCTGCGGAAGACGCCTCAGCTTTTCCTTTTGTTATAAATAAAGTAGACGATCACTGCGATCACGATCAGGGCCAGAACAATTAAAGGAATAAGCATACCTGGTTTGTTATGTGTTCTTAACCATAACAACGATCCGGAAGGTTTGTTATTCCTATTTGAATTTTACCCGAAAATGCGCCTGTCCAGAGAAAGTTTACCCGGTCCGGTAAAGAACAGTGTAAGAAAGATAGTGAGATAAATAAGTGGAAGTTCTTTTATATTGAATTCATCCGCCTGATGAGCAATGAAAAATGCCACTGCGAAATTAATGATCAATGGAATAGTTGCCAGCCGGGTGACCAGACCGAGAATGATCAGTATTGAGCATAGACCTTCAGCAAAGGCGGATAGGTACAATGACACTTCAGGTCCCAAACCAACAGGATCTCCGAACTGGAAATTTCCGGCCATTATATTCTGGATTTTTTGCCAGCCATGGGTGAATACACACGCCCCGGCCATCAGACGTAACAAAAGTAAACCGTAGTCCGGAGAAAGCGATTCACTCGAAAGAAAGCGGGATCTCATTTTTTTTTAACTTTAGAATAAATAACCCTTTTCACCGGAAGATTGTTTTTCCCGGTTAGCGGTGTTCCGCATAGCTGTTTTGTTTTATCGAATCCCTCAGGAAGTTGAGTTCAAAGTCGCTGAGCCTCCAATGCATGGTTTGGACGGCGGCCTGAAGATGTTCTTCAGTTCTGATCCCAACCACCGCAGATGAAATTGCCGGGTGCTCTAAAACAAAGTTCAGCGCTATGGCCGTTGGTTCTTTTTCTTCGGCGACAAAATGGAGGCCCTTTACGGCTTTTTCAATATCCTTTTCCGGCTGTTCGAGGTATGGTCGCAGTGGCTTGTCGATCAATAATCCCTGCGCCAGTCCGCCTCTCGCCAATACCCCGATCGTGTTTTCTTTCAGGTAGTCAAGTGTAAATTCCTCCGGCCTTCGATCAAGCAGACTGTATTGCGTCATGACGCTAACGATGTTCGACCTTTTCACATACTCCCTGATCACGTTTGGCCGTATAGAGGAGATGCCGTAATACCGGATCTTTCCCTGGTCTCTTAGCATCTCGAACGCTTCCAGGACCTCATCGACAGGATCGTCAATTGTGCCGCCATGCAGCTGGTATAAATCGATATATTCGGTTTGAAGTCTGCGCAGACTTCCTTCCACAGATGTTAAGATGTGTTCTTTCCGGGGAATCCAGTCCCATCCGCTGCCGTCTGCCCTCCATCGGTTCCCGACTTTGGTAGCAAGTATGATCCTGTTTCGATAGGCTTTCAGGGCTTTTCCAATCAGCGCTTCATTTTCTCCTTTATCATACAGGTCGGCAGTGTCAAAGAGATTAACTCCGAGTTCTATTGCCCGATGCAGGATGGTACCATTATCGGGTGATCCGGGTTTTAGCGACATACAGCCAAAACTGATTTCGCTTACTTGCAGGTCTGATTTTCCGAGGCTGCGGTATCTCATATGTTTTTAAACCTTTTAAATGACGACTGGTTTGTGAGCTTTAAGGACATCATGTGATAATCATGTGGTTTTATTAAATAGTACTATGTAATACATAGTATTTTGTATTTTTGCGCTATGAACAAACAGTGCATCTTATTTCCGTCAATAATGCTGGGCATTATGTCGGCATCCAACGGTCAGACATCACCCTGTGACGACCGTGTTATCAAGCACCGGAGCTGGACGCAAAGCGATACAACCCAATGGAACTTTCAAATGAAATCATCCGGCAAGGGCGAACTGGTATATTTTGGCGCGTCGCACGAAGACGACCCTCACCACGAACAATTTGCGGAAATTACAAAGAAGTGGAACAAGTTTACACCAACGATCGCCTTTTTTGAAGGGCCGGACAGGGGCATCGGTTCAGACGACAGTTCTACTATCAGGAAGTTCGGTGAATCAGGCTATGTAAGGTTTCTGGCAACAAAAGCAGGTATCAGATCAATTACGCTCGAGCCGGCATTTGCAAACACCTACCAGCATCTGATCGCTCATTTTCCGCAGGAACAGGTTGATATATACATGATGACGAAGGAGGCTATGCGTCTTCGTACCCGCAAAGGTTTCAGCGAAGAGCAGCTGGCCTCCGAACTGACTAAGATGCTTAATGTATTGCCAAATATGCTGGGAAACGTAAAGTTAAGTATCAATTCTGTTGACGAGCTTAATACTGCCTTCACAAAATATTGGGGAAATAAACTGGAATGGTGGCAGGCCCCCCAGGAATGGTTTGATCCGGTAAAGCGGTCTGCCGACACTGGCGGAATATTTACGAATGAGATCAACACATTATCCTCCGATTACAGGGATATATTTATGTATAAAGTAATTGCCGAGTATGTAAATAAGGGCGAGAAGGTGTTTGCAGTGGTAGGACGGAATCATGTTCCGTTACAGAAACCGGCACTGCAGTGTGCGATCAAATAGAAGAGCAGGCTCCCTGGTTCACATCTATAAAGGAAGTGTCAGTGTTGGGAGGCTTTTTCATTTTTCTGCATCGCATAACAGGAAATCCATTAAATTTGAATGTTAATGAATTTCCTGTTTCCCGGATTTCTGTTTGCCCTGATTGCGGTAGTGATTCCGGTCGTAGTTCATCTTTTTAACTTTAGGAAGTTTAAAAAGGTCTACTTCAGCAACGTCCGTTTTTTGAAGTCGGTAGAGCAGCAAACGACGGCGGCGCAGAAGCTCAGGGACCGGTTTATTCTTGTCTGCCGCATCCTTGCCATTCTTTTTATCGTTTTTGCGTTTTCGCGGCCTTACATCCCGCATGAGGCAGGCATCGCCGGCCAAAGTCGTGTGGTAAGTGTTTACATCGACAATTCATACAGTCTGGAAGCGGTTAACAAAACGGGGCTGCTTCTGGATGAGGCGAAACGGCGTGCGAAAGAGATCGCTTCAGCATATGGTCTGAATGATAAGTTTCATTTGGTGACCAACGACTTCGAAGGCAGACATCAGCGGTTGGTTAGCTATGACGATTTCACGGATGCGGTGGATGAAGTTCAAATCTCGGGCAATGCCCGCAATCTGAAGCAGATCGCCGGCCGTCAGGAAGACGCGTTCGTTGCTGATCCCACCGCTGCCCGAGTCATCTTCATGATCTCCGATTTTCAAAGAAACCTGCTCAGCAACGAGAGAGTGGTCATCGACAGCACCATCGCCTTACGGCTGGTGCGGTTGAATGCTAATGAGTTACCCAATGTTTCCGTTGATTCGGTATGGTTTACATCTCCTGTTCACCGGCGGGATGAGTCAGAAAAGCTGGTGGTCAGGCTACGCAATAATTCCGGTGAGCCGGCGACGAACGTGCCGATCAAACTGACCATTAATGGCCAGCAAAAGGCATTGGGAAGTTTGAGCATCGCCGCAAGAGCCACCAGTTCAGATACATTATCGTTTAGTGGATTGCGTGCCGGATGGCAGGAAGGCGAGATCACTATAACGGATTATCCCGTGACATTTGACGACCACTTCTACTTTAATTTCCGGGTGTACAACAACCTGCCTGCCCTGGCTATCAATGGAAGCGGATCAAATCCTTATTTACAGGCAGTCTTTCATTCCGATCCTTTCTTTGTTGTCGAAAATACTTCCAGTGGAACCGTAAATTATTCGGCTTTGAGTACCTACCCTCTGGTTATTCTCAATGGAGTTGCAGATATATCTCCGGGGCTGGCTCAGCAGCTGGATGGGTATGTAAAAAAAGGAGGATCACTAATGATCTTTCCATCGGTTGATGACGATCTTGCTCCTCTCAGGTCTTTCCTGCAAACTTTGGGAACAGATATTCCGGAAGAGGTCATCGTTGATGATGCAAAAGTCGCCTCCATAAATCTTGAGCACCCCGTATTTGAAGGTGTTTTTGAGCAGATTCCGCGGAATCTTGAATTGCCTGCGGCAAAAGAATACGTCCGTTACAGTATCCGAAGTAACTCCTCAAAGAAAAGCATTATGGATCTTGCCGGGGGCAGAACCTTTTTCGCTGAATATCCGGCGGGGGAAGGGAAAGTCTATTTATCGGCGGTCCCGTTAAGCGAAGAAGCGAGTAACCTGGTGAATCATTCAGTGTTCGTGCCTTTGATGTACCAGACGGCACTTCTTAGCAGGAAGAAGCAGCGCTTGTTTTATACTTTGGGGCGTGATCAGCAATTTGAAACGGAAAAGATCGGCGTAGAGGCAGGTCAGCCACTGAACCTTAGCAAACGTGGGTTTGAAGCGATACCCGAGATCAGGCAAACGGCAGGAGGATCGGCAGTATACGTGGCTGATCAAATTCGTGAAAGCGGTAGTTACCGGCTGACACGTGGAGACAGCTTACTGGCCCTGATCTCTTTCAACGATAATCGGACAGAGTCTGACCTGAGTTATGCTTCCGACGATGAACTTCAGGCACAGTTCCCTGCTTCGGAGGTCGATCTGTTAACGGCAGAAGCCGAAAGCTCCATCCGCAATGAGGTAGCAGCGTCCAATTTTGGAACGGACATGTGGAAACTTTGTATAATTTTGGCCCTGGTTTTTCTGGCCGCCGAAGCTTTATTAATTCGCTTTTATAGAAAAAAACAACCTTCAACATAAATGAGCAATCTTCTTCTAAAATCTGTCATTATTTTAAATCAGGCGAGTGAGTTTCATAATAAAAGAGTAGACGTCCGGTTAACAAACGGGCAAATAACAGAAATAGGGAAAGATTTAGAAGTTGATGGGGAAACGGAGGTTTTTGACCTGGAAGGCCAGTTTCTTGCTCCGGGCTTTATTGACCTGAACGCCAATTTCGGTGAACCGGGGCTGGAAACAAAAGAAGATATACTCTCAGGATCAAAAGCTGCTGCGGCGGGAGGATTTACCGGAGTAGCTTTGATGCCTAATACCGAACCGGCCGTTCATTCAAAAGCTGAAGTGTCTTTGATCATGAACCGGGCGAAGGAAAATTTAGTAAATGTTTATCCCCTGGGAGCTATCAGTAAAAATCGTGAAGGCAAAGACCTTGCTGAGTTGTACGACATGTTCTTATCGGGGGCGAAGGCCTTTACAGATGGAAACCGTCCGGTTGCTGACGCGGGGCTGATGAACCGGGCGTTGCTGTATGCCAAGGGCTTCGGCGGCGTGATCTTTTCGTATCCGGAAGACAGGTCTATTGGAGGAAGTGCCAAAATGAATGAAGGCGTGACAAGCACCATTTTAGGGATGAAGGGGATGCCTGCGCTTGCAGAGGAACTGATGGTTTCACGGGATCTTTTTCTTGCCGCTTACAATGATGCTCCAATTCATTTTTCAACCATCACTACTAGCGGAAGCGTGGCGTTGATCCGGGAGGCAAAACAGAGAGGGATGAAGGTTACCTGTGATGTGGCCGCCCATCATTTAGTCTTTACTGACGACTTTGTTAAGGGCTTTGACAGTAATTTCAAGGTAAAGCCCCCTTTGCGGACTGAAGCCGATGTCGAAGCGTTGAAAAATGGCTTGTCAGACGGAACGATCGATGCGGTGGTCTCCCAGCACACACCTCATGAAATTGAATTTAAGAATGTCGAGTTTGAGATTGCTTCTTACGGAATTATTGCATTACAAACCGTGCTCCCTCTTGCGCTAAAGGCGGGTTTAGCGCCGGATCTGATCGTTGAGAAGCTTTCGGTTGGTCCACGCAAAGCTCTGCGTCTTCCGCAAGTCGGATTTTCGGTAGGGGAGTATGCCGATCTTGTGGTATTTGATCCGCAGGCTGAGTGGGAGTTCGGCGTAAAAACCAACTATTCCAGATCAGGAAACTCTCCGCTATTCAATCAAAAGTTGAAAGGAAAGGTTTCCTTTGTTTGCAATAACCGTCAATATTATTTACCTTAAAATCTTTAACGATGGATAAAAGAGTATATCAGGCATTAAAAGCATCGGTTGACAGCTTTGCAAAAGTTGAAAACGTAAATGGAGAGGGTATCAAAGTGATGCTCGAAAAGGCTTTCGATACAGATAAGCCCTTCATGGAAAAGGTCGGCGGCCTGGATGCAGCATTCGACGATAACCCCCATTTTGAGCCGTTGCGAGAGGTGTTTTTTGATCTGTTAATGATCAACTTCTTTACTGAGGATGTGCGAAAACTTGAGGAAGATTACCTGGAATCGAAAGAATGGGAGGACATCGAAGAAGAAACGCTCGACCGTGGAACTGAATTACTGAATGTCCTTTTATATCTGCGTGAGTGTGAAGATGAAGACATAGACCCGAGCCTTGATGATTTCCTGAAAGAGTTTTTACTGGTTGAAGAAGATGAGTTCCAGGATGAACATCATATTTACGAAGATGTTATTGCAAATCAGATCCTGGTGGAGACTTCATATGAAGAGATCTCGAAGGTGGCGGCGAAGTTGCCGCAATCGTCAGAACTTAAGGACTTGTTTTATCCGTTGATGAGCTTTTTTTATGAACAGAAACCGTCGGAAAGTGATCTTGCCATGTTTGCAGGAAAGGCTCATGAAAAAGCCTTCGAAAGTGCTGCGTACGCATTGCTAATCAATTTCAATAAATAACTATCCTTTATTATTCAAACCTAAACTTAAACTATGGAAGGTTCAATCGAAAACTTAAACAAATCGGCTCTCACTAACGGTGCAGTTCTGGGAGTGATCTCATTTGTTATTACTATCCTGATCTATTACATGGCGCCTGCTTTATTGGGTTCGACCATGTTTGGCTTCGCAATGATGGCCGTTTCTCTCGTGTTGTACATCATTTTTACGCTTGATCTGAGAAAAAAGATAGGTGGTTTCTGGTCGTTCAAAGATGCGTTGAGAGGAATCTTTCTAATGGCTTTTATCTCAGGTATCATCAGTCTGCTTGGGAATTATGTCTTTTACAATTTCATTGAGCCGGGGGCTTATGAGAAGATCTCTGAGCACGTAGTCAACGGCTTAACCTCAACTTTTGAGAATGCAGGCATGAATCAGGAGCAAATTGATGAAACGCTTGAAAAAATGCAGGAAAGCCTGAAAAGCCAATACAGTCCGACTCTTGGCGATCTGTTCAAATCTCTTGGATTTGCCATTATAATCCAGTTTGTTATGTCGCTTATTTTTGCGGCTATCTTCAAAAAGGAGCAACCGGTTTATGCTCCCGTTGAGCAGGATTAGAATAATAGTATCGTTAAGAAGTCTAACGTGCACGTTTTGTCAGTTAAATTGATGAGATTTGCACGTTTTTTATGAGAAGGCGCCCATTTTTACCCTTACTCTCACTCAAACCTTAAAAATGGATATTTCCGTAGTCGTACCGCTATATAATGAAGATGAATCATTACCTGAGTTAACCGATTGGATCACCCGCGTAATGGATCACAATGGCTTCACATATGAAATCATTCTGGTAGATGATGGCAGTAACGATCATTCATGGGAGGTCATTGAGCGCCTGAAGTTAAAAAACAACAACATTCGCGGAATCAAGTTCAGAAGGAACTATGGGAAATCGGCTGCGTTGAATGTAGGTTTCGAAGCAGCACAAGGGGAAGTCGTTATCACAATGGATGCCGATCTGCAGGACAGCCCGGATGAGATTCCGGAACTTTACCGCAGGATAAGAGACGAGAACCTCGATCTGATCAGCGGCTGGAAACAAAAGCGATACGACCCTTTGAGCAAGACCCTTCCAACGAAGCTTTTTAATGCTGCCACCCGAAGTATGTCCGGAATTACGAATCTGCATGATTTCAACTGTGGACTCAAGGCGTATCGTAAGGAAGTGGTGAAGAGTATCGAAGTTTACGGAGAGATGCACCGCTATATTCCGGTGATCGCCAAATGGGCCGGGTTCAAGAAAATAGGTGAACAGGTCGTTGAGCACCGTCCGAGAAAATATGGTCAGACGAAATTCGGTTTTAGCCGGTTCGTTAATGGTTTCCTTGATCTGCTTTCCATATTTTTCGTTGGAAAGTTCGGGAAGCGACCGATGCATTTTTTTGGTTCATTGGGCGTCCTCAGCTTTATTACAGGGTTCATCATCACCATCTGGCTTATTGCAGAGAAGCTCATCGATATTGCGGCGGGTGTGAAGTTTCGCAATGTGACTGATCAGCCGCTGTTCTATATCGCCCTGGTAGCCATTGTGGTCGGCTTTCAATTGTTCCTGACCGGGTTCATAGCGGAGCTTGTTTCCCGCAATTCGTCTGAACGGAACAGTTACCAGATAGAAAAGACTGTTTGACGCATTCCCATGTTCTTCTCCATTATAATACCTTTATATAACCGTCCGCAGGAGATCGATGAACTGCTGCACACGCTAACGCTGCAATCCTATAAGCGATTCGAGGTTCTGGTGATCGAGGACGGCTCCAGGAATGATGCCCGCGAGATCGTTCACAAGTATGCCGAAAAGCTGGACGTGCGTTACTACTATAAAGAAAATGAAGGGCAGGGGTTCACCCGGAATTTCGGATTTAAGCTGGCCAAAGGCGATTATTTTATTGTTTTTGATTCGGACTGTCTAATTCCTCCGGATTACCTCGCTGTGGTCGAAGACTATCTGTCAGAGCATAAGCTGGATGCTTACGGCGGCCCGGATGCGGCGCATGCATCCTTCACACCCGTTCAGAAAGCGATCAGCTACTCCATGACCTCACCGTTCACTACCGGCGGAATCCGTGGAAAGAAGAACAACATGGGCGGACAGTTTCATCCCCGCAGTTTCAATATGGGGATTTCCCGGGCTGTGTGGGAGAAAGTCGGCGGATTTATACTGACCCGTCTGGGTGAAGATATCGAGTACAGTATCAGAATACATAATGCCGGGTTCAATATCGGGCTGATTCCTGATGCGGTCGTCTATCATAAGCGACGCACAGATTTCAAACAATTCTATAGGCAACTGCATTTCTTTGGCAGGGCGAGGATCAATATTTATAAGTTTTTTCCATCAGAACTAAAGCTGGTCCATTTTTTTCCTGCTTTATTTACGCTTTTTATTTGTTCTTCCATCAGCCTTAATCTGTTTAGGGCACCCTTGGCTCAGTTATGTAATTTTTTGATTGCTGTTTACGTCTTGTTGATATTTCTTCATTCGTGGCTCGTTAACAAATCGGTAAAAGTTGCATTTTTGAGCGTTATTGCTGCATTTGTTCAATTAATAGCCTATGGCTTTGGATTTATTCAGGATTTCTGGAAACGTATTATTTTAAAAGAAGCATAAGTAAATGAATAGACCTTTTTCGGTTAAAGAAGTGGTGATGGAAGCCTGGGAGATCGCACGTAAGAACCTTTGGGTGTTACTGGGATTCGCAGCAGTTTATTTTGTCGTGATGTTGCTGTCGACAAGTTTGTTGGGGGTATTGTTTGGCGAAACGTCACCTGCCATGGCGTTGCTTCAGAACGTACTGATAAGCCTGATCGATGCTTTTATTTTCGTTGCGATGTATCAGGTCTTTTTTAAGATCATTGATGAAGATAAGAATCCGGAGTTCCCTGATTTTATTCCCAATCTGATGAAGGCGTTTAACTTTGTGCTCGTTAAACTGATCATGGGACTGGTAGTAGTGGTGTTGCTGGCGATCACGGCTGCCATTTACTTTTCCAATGCCGAGGAGATCGACACCAGTAACTTGTGGAAGTGGGATGTTTTGCCATATCTGATCATTGTTGCCATCCCGATTGTTTATATAACCATTCGGTTTACCTTTGTTTTGTGTTTTATCGTTGATCAGGAATCCGGTGCCACGGAATCGATGACCCAGAGCTGGACGATCACAAAAGGCAATTTCTGGTTTGTGTTCTGGCTGTCGGTCGTCATGCTGGCCATCAACTTCCTGGGCGCATTGGCTCTGCTGGTAGGTCTGCTGTTTACAATACCGTTTACCAGCCTGATCACTATCATCGCTTACAGGCAAATTGTAAACAGCTATACAGACGATGAGGTCGGTTTACTCGACGATAAAAATGTGTCTGAATAAATGGGACTGAAAGCTTTTTTGAGTAAGCCATTTGCGGCCATTGTGGTGTGGCAGATGGATAAGTGGAAGAAGAACCCCGTGACCGCTCAGGAAAAGGTGTTTCAAAAGCTGATCGTCCGGGGATCTGCGACGGCCTTCGGAAAAGATCACGGTTTTCCGGAAATACGCTCATATCATGATTTCAAAGAGCATGTTCCGGTCAGGGATTATGAAGATCTGCGGCCCTACATCGAACGTGTGGTAAAGGGCGAGGAAAATGTTCTTTGGCCCGGCAAACCGACATATTTCGCGAAAACTTCAGGAACTACCTCAGGGACAAAGTACATTCCAATATCAAAGGAATCGATGCCCGAGCATATCAAAGCCGCCCGAAATGCTTTGTTATCCTATATACATGAAACCGGGAATACGGATTTTGTAGACGGAAAGATGATTTTCCTGCAGGGAAGCCCGGTTCTGGAACAAAAGAACGGGATAGCTACGGGCCGCTTATCGGGTATTGTCGCCCACCATGTTCCTGATTATCTACAGAAGAACCGTCTCCCCTCGTACGACACTAATTGTATCGAGGATTGGGAGCGCAAGGTCGATGCTATCGTCGAGGAAACGATCAATGAAGATATGCGTTTGATCTCGGGAATTCCACCGTGGATACAAATGTACTATGATAAGCTTGCTGAACGGACAGGGGGTAAAAAGATCAAAGACATTTTTCAAAATCTAAGCTTGTTCGTTTATGGCGGAGTGAACTTCGAGCCTTACCGGACAAAGCTGGAAGAAAGTATCGGTAAACGGATCGATGCTATTGAAACGTATCCGGCCTCTGAAGGATTTATCGCTTTTCAGGACTCACAGAAAGAGAAGGGATTGCTATTGCTTGTCGATTCGGGAATCTTCTATGAGTTTATTCCAGCGGAAGAGTACTATAATGAAAAGCCAGCCCGGCTTTCTCTTTCGGAGGTGGAAGTAGGCAAGAACTATGCAATAATTCTGAACACCACAGCGGGTTTATGGGGGTACAGTATCGGAGATACGGTCCGGTTCGTTTCGAAAGACCCGTACCGGATAGTGGTTTCCGGCCGGATTAAGCACTTTATTTCTGCATTTGGAGAGCATGTGATCGGCGAAGAAGTAGAAGCAGCTCTGATGGCTGTCGCCCGTGCTGAGGGCGTCGAGATCACGGAG
The DNA here is from genome assembly GCA_036405495.1 of Sphingobacteriaceae bacterium. Taxonomy (GTDB): domain Bacteria; phylum Bacteroidota; class Bacteroidia; order Sphingobacteriales; family Sphingobacteriaceae; genus DASWTL01. Next base: position 35,294 of record DASWXL010000052.1, read on the forward strand.
TTTACCGTCGCGCCGCAGGTTACGCCGCCTGATAATTCATTGCCCTATCACGAATGGTTTATAGAGTTTGGAAAAATGCCGGTAAATTTGGAAGAATTTCGCGCAAAGGTGGATAACGCCCTTCAAAAGAAAAATTCCTATTATTTTGATCTCATCGAGGGCAAGATCCTACAACCGCTTATCATACGAAGTTTACAAAAAGACGCGTTCATAAATTACATGAGATCTGAGGGTAAACTGGGCGGACAAAATAAGGTGCCGAGATTGTCAAATGACAGGAAGATAGCGGACAAACTAGCAAATTATACAATTTAAAATCAGTTTCGGGCTGCCCGCCCGTGGCATATTAAAGATAAGTGAATAAACGATCTATAGCCATTTTAGGTTCAACCGGAAGTATCGGAACGCAAGCATTAGACGTTATCAGGTGCAATCCTGACCGGTTTACTGTTGCAGTGCTCACGGCGCAATCCAATTCGGAGCTTTTAATACAGCAGGCATTAGAATTTCGGCCGAAGAAAGTTGTTATTTGTGAAGAGCAGTTCTTTAAGCAGACGGAGGAGGCTTTGGCGCCGGAAGGTATCAGGGTTTTTGCAGGAGCTGATGCTCTTTCCGAAGTAGTAAAGGACGAAAGTTTGGATGTGGTGTTAACGGCCCTTGTTGGATTTGCAGGTTTGAGACCCACCATTTCAGCGATCAAAGCCGGTAAAGACGTTGCGCTGGCAAATAAGGAGACCCTTGTCGTTGCCGGTGATCTGGTAACCGACCTGGCGGCAAAGCACCAGGTAAAGCTGCTGCCGGTTGATTCTGAGCATTCGGCAATTTTCCAGTGCCTGGCCGGTGAAGAACATAATAAAATTGAGAAGATATATTTGACGGCGTCTGGCGGACCTTTTCGCGGTCGCAGCCGGGAAAGCCTGACCCATATCACGAAGGCTGAAGCGTTGAAGCATCCGAACTGGGTAATGGGCGCAAAGATCACGATCGATTCCGCTACGCTGATGAATAAGGGGCTTGAGGTGATCGAAGCGCGGTGGTTGTTCGATCTTGATGTATCGCAGATCGAAGTAGTGGTACATCCCCAGTCCATTATTCATTCTATTGTGCAGTTTCAGGACGGGTCAATGAAAGCTCAGATGGGCCTGCCCGACATGAAGCTGCCCATCCAGTATGCATTGGCTTATCCGGACCGGATTACGAGTGATTTCCCACGCTTCAACTTCATGGAATATCCGAACCTTACCTTTGAGAAACCGGATATGGAGACGTTCAGGAACCTTTCACTGGCTTATCAGGCGCTTGATGACGGAGGGAATATGCCGTGTATCATCAACGCTGCGAACGAAGTAGTGGTTTCTCAGTTTCTGCAGAATAAGGTAGGATTTTTGCGGATGAGCGATATCATACAAATGTGTATGGAGCAAATATCTTTTGTTGCAAAACCAACGTTTCAGGATTATATTGATACAGACCTTGAAACACGCATATTTGCACAAGGATTAGTAACAAAGAGTTAACAGGAATATCCAAAATAAAAATTAGAGATCACGAATGGACATTTTAATAATGACGGGGCAACTGCTGCTGGGATTATCAATTCTGGTTATTTTGCACGAACTGGGGCATTTCTTGGCAGCAAGGGCTTTTGGAATTAAGGTTGAGAAATTTTATTTGTTTTTCGACGCGTGGGGGTTTAAGCTGTTCAGCTTTAAATACAAGGACTGTGAGTATGGAATAGGATGGCTGCCTTTGGGGGGGTATGTGAAGATCACCGGAATGATCGACGAGTCGCTGGATACGGATCAGCTTGCCGGACCGCCTCAGCCGCATGAGTTTCGTTCAAAGCCAGCCTGGCAGCGACTAATCGTTATGTTAGGTGGTGTAACGGTTAACATTATTCTCGGTATTTTTATTTTCTGGATGCTGACCTTCAAACTCGGCGAAAGCTATATTCCAAACGACAAATTACAGTATGGAATCGCTCCCGGCGTGATCGGGAAGGAGATCGGCCTGAAAAACGGCGACAAGATCGTTGCCGTGAACGGCAAGGAGGTTGAACGCTTTTCTGAGCTGCTCAGTTCAAAGGTTTTACTGGGAAACTCTGTGCTAACGGTCAATCGTAACGGCCAAAATGAACAAGTTACCGTTCCCGGGGATATCCTGGAAAAGGTGTCTGACTATGGCATTGATGAGTTTGCACATGCCCGAAGAACCATTCAGAGCATTTCAGAAATAGTGCCCGGCAGCGCCGCCAGTAAAGCCGGCCTGACTAAAGGCGACAGCGTTGTTTCTGTAAATAATAAGCCTGTCAAATTTTATGACGAGTTTCTGAATGAAGTTCGGTCAAACGCGGGTAAGCGGGTTCTCCTTACGGTGTCACGCGATGGCGATCTGATCAATACGAACCCGCAGGTCTCTGAAGAAGGTACAATAGGCGTGTTTATTCCCGCAGGTGCGTTGCCTGTAGAAACTATTCATTATGGATTCTTTGAATCCCTTCCGGTCGGGGCAGCAAAGGCGTGGGGATCTTTTACCGATAACGCAAAGGGACTTTGGAAGGTTGTCACAGGCGATGTGAAAGCTAATAAAGCCTTTACAGGTCCGATCGGTATAGCAACGATGTTTGGTGCCGAGGTAGACTGGATAAAATTCTGGAGTCTCGTAGGGTTACTTTCTATGGCGCTTGCGCTGATGAATCTGCTGCCAATTCCTGCTCTTGATGGAGGGCATTCCGTATTCTTATTGATAGAGATGATAAAGGGCAGTCCTTTAAGTGATAAGTTCATGGAGCGCGCGCAGATCGTAGGCTTTTGCATTCTGGTGGCGTTAATGGTCTTTGTTTTCGGGAATGATATTGTAAAGCACGTTCTTAATTAATGAACTATTTTGAATTCTACGGTTTCCCGATCTGTTTTCATGTGGATGAAGCGGAGGTTAAGCGCAGGTTTTATGAACTGAGTAAAAAATACCATCCCGATTTCTACATTTCCGAACCCGCAGAACGGCAGCAGGAGATCCTGGAGCTTTCAACATTGAACAATAAAGCCTACGCCGTGCTCTCAAATCCGCTGAAGCGGGCCGAGTACATTCTTTCCCTGAACGATCTGGTCCGGGAAGGAGAAAAGTATCAGTTGCCGCAGGAGTTTCTCATGGAGATGATGGAAGTGAATGAAGCGCTGATGGAACAGGAATTTGATCCGGACGCCATGGCTTTGGAAGAAATAAAGGGTCAGGTTGATCAAAAAGAGGCCAACCTTTTCAGTGAACTACACTCCTTCACTTCGGCTTATGACGCTGGCGGAGAGAGTGATAGAGAGGAAGCTCTTTTGAAGATTAAAGAAATCTGGTACAGGCAAAAATATCTGATGCGGATCAGGGACACGCTGAACCGGATCAGCGTATAAAATGGTGCGGTGACCGGGAAAAAATTAGATGACTGGATTGCGAAGCCGGTAATTTTTATTATGTTTGCAGCCCGCTTAACAAATGCCCGGATGGCGGAATTGGTAGACGCGTCGGTCTCAAACACCGATGGGAAACCGTGCCGGTTCGACTCCGGCTCCGGGTACAACAAAAGCCTGATCTGATGATCGGGCTTTTTGTTTTTAAGTAGCCATTATGGGATGTAGTCGGACATTCGTTGACCAAATGGGGAGAGACGTTGAAATCTCATATCCTCCTCAGCGTATCATTTCGCTGGTTCCTTCACAGACGGAACTCCTTGTTGAACTCGGTTTAAGTAAGCGTCTGGCCGGAATTACCAAATTTTGCATTCATCCGGCAGAAAAATTGAATACCGTAGTAAAGGTCGGCGGCACCAAGCAGCTTAAGATCGATAAGATCCGCGACCTCAGGCCTGATCTCATAATCGGTAACAAGGAGGAGAACGATAAAAGTCAGATCGATGCGCTGATACAGGAGTTCCCCGTTTGGATGAGTGACATCGAAACACTTAACGATTCATTTCACATGATGCGATCCATAGGTGATCTAACTGGCAAAGCCAAGGAAGCCGAACATCTTGTCGATGTAATCCGTGAGCGGTTTACCGCCCTGGAACACCGCTTCATATCAGAGCCGGTCCGGATCGCTTATTTTATCTGGAAGGATCCTTACATGGTTGCGGGGCAGTGCACATTCATTAACGAGATGCTCGAAATTGCCGGCTGGGTCAATGTGTTCAACAAGGCGCGTTATCCGGTCGTGACGGCAGACGAGATCAGAGAAGCTAAGCCCGACGTTCTCTTTCTTTCATCTGAGCCATATCCTTTTAAAGAAAAGCATATCGCTGAATTTATGCAGATCTGTCCGGCGGCCATGATCATTACGGTTGACGGTGAGCTGTTTTCCTGGTACGGGAGCCGTCTGAAGCATACACCGGGATACTTAAGAACACTGCAATCTGTTGTAAATCAGCCAAAGCGAGATAATAATAAAAATATGTTTTGATTTTTCGGATCGAGTTGCTACTTTTGCAGTCCTAAATAAATCCTAACTGCGGAAGTGGCGTAATTGGTAGCCGCACCAGACTTAGGATCTGGCGCCGAGAGGCGTGGGGGTTCGAGTCCCTTCTTCCGCACTTTATTTTTTTCCCTCCGATGCATTCGGGGGGTTTTTTATATTAACAGCATTTAAAAGCACAAATCATGAATATCACCCAGGAAAAAATTGATAACCTGAATTCTGTACTAACCGTTAAGATCGAGCCGCAAGACTATCAGGAACGTGTTGAAAAGTCAATCAAGAGCCAAGCTAAGAAGGCAAAACTTCCAGGTTTCCGTCCGGGAATGGTTCCGCCGGCACATATAAAGAAAATGTACGGTAAAAGCATCCTGGTTGACGAGATCAACAATCTGTTAAGCGATACCCTCAATAATTATATCACCGAGAATAAGCTTGAGGTCCTTGGTCAACCGCTTCCCAAGGTTGATGATACCAAAGAATTCAAATGGGATTTTACTGACGAGTTTGAGTTCAACTATGAACTCGGGCTTGCACCTGAGTTTACCGTTGATTTCTCTTCAAAGGATAAGTTGACACAGTACGATGTCAAAGTGGATGAAGAAACTTTAGCTTCACGTATCAAGAATTTACGCCGGAGCTACGGAAAGATGACAAACCCTGACGTATCGGCAGAAGATGATGTGCTTTATGCAGAATTGAAGCAGTTGTCGGCAGATGGTTCTGTTTTTGAAGGAGGGATTACTAATACTGCTTCCATTCGCCTGGACCTCGTGACTAATAAAGACATTCAGAAATCACTGGTTGGGTTAAAAAAGGATGATGTCATCGAGTTCGATATCAAGAAAGCTTTTGGTAACGATGCGGCTCAGATAGCTCGTCTGTTAAATGTAAGCGAGGAAGATGCCGCGGAACTTCAGTCAAAATTCCAGTTAACCGTTAAAAACGTTAACAGACTTGAGGAAAGCGATCTGGATCAGGAGTTCTTTGATAAGTTGTTTGGTAAGGATGAGGTGAAAACCGAAGATGAATTCAGGGCTCGGATCACAGAAGAACTGAACGGCATGATGGCGCAGAACGCGGACCAGAAACTTCAGAACGATCTTCTTGAGTTTGGATTGAATAAGATCCAGCTGGATTTGCCGAATGAGTTTTTGAAGCGTTGGTTAAGCGCTACAAATGAGAACTTATCGCAAGAAGAGATCACGAAGGGATACGAAGATTTTGCACGTAACCTGAAATGGACCCTGATCGAAAATAAGATCATCAAAGAGAATAACATCGAGATCAAGTACGAAGACGTTTTTGCTACTGCAAAAAGTCGCCTGGATGCGCAGTTCCGTATGTATAGTCCGCAACCGGTTTCTGAAGAACAGCTTGGTCAGTATGCCGTTCAGTTCTTGCAGAACAAAGAAAATGCAAATCGCATTTTCGAGGAAGTTAAAGCTCAGAAAGTTTTTGAATACCTGAAGAGTGTTGTTACCTTAGATAAGCAGGAAATCGAATATAACAAGTTCTTAGAGTTAAAATAAGAGTTGCGGGTTAACGGGGGTTACGTGTGTTTTTTAACAATAAGCTGAAAATTAAATTTCCTTAAAACAACTCCGAATAAAATAACTTAGTAACTTAAATAAATTTAATTCATGAACATTGATAAGAACGAATTCCGTAAATACGCAGTAAAGCATCACAGAATTGGTAGTCAGCATGTAGATAAGTTCATTGCCGGGGTCGAAAAAAGTGCGATCCCTATGTCAATGACCCCGTATATCATAGAAGAACGCCAGTTGAACGTGGCACAGATGGACGTTTTTTCCCGTCTGATGATGGACCGCATCATTTTTATGGGCGATGCGATCTATGATAACCTCGCCAACATCGTTCAGGCTCAGCTGTTGTTTTTACAGTCGACCGATGCCAAACGCGATATTCAGATCTATATCAATTCTCCGGGCGGTTCGGTTTATGCCGGTTTGGGAATTTATGATACCATGCAGATCATTAAACCCGATGTTGCTACTATTTGTACAGGGATGGCTGCCAGTATGGGCGCAGTATTGCAATGTGCAGGCGCCAAAGGAAAACGTACAGCTTTAAAACATGCCCGTATTATGATTCACCAGCCGTTAGGCGGAGCAGAAGGACAAGCATCGGATATCGAAATTACTGCACGCGAAATTCAGAAACTGAAAAAAGAATTGTATGATATTATTGCTACACACAGCGGCCAGACATACGAAAAAGTTTGGGCAGACAGCGATCGTGACTACTGGATGACCGCACAGGAATCAAAAGATTATGGTATGATTGATGAAGTATTGATCAAAAAATAATTCAATCCGATTAATTAAGAAAAGCCTCTCAAATTTATGAGAGGCTTTTTTGTTTGTCATTGCGATCCGCCGGCCGGA
>DASWXL010000053.1:0-18794 GCA_036405495.1 Sphingobacteriaceae bacterium
TAACTCAGGTGTAGCTGCAAACAGAATCACTATTAATGCTTACGGTGAAAGCCGCCCTATCGCTTCTAATGCAACTGAAGCAGGACGTGTTCAAAACCGCCGTGTTGAGATCAAATAATCACAACAAGCATCTTTTAAAAAAGAGTCCCGGAAATCCCGGGACTCTTTTTTTTATCCTAATTTTGCTTTTATGTATTTCTTCCGAAAGAAAGACCCTAAAAGGCCTACAAGCTTTAATCTCAAAGTGATGCACGTTATTAATGCCACCGCGGTTATTCTCTTTCTGATCGGACTCATTTATAAATTAATTGACTGGTTTATTCTTAGCTAATGAAAAATGTGATCACATCGGCGAGTGCGCCGGCACCCATAGGACCATATAGCCAGGCTGTTCAGGCAGGAAATATGTTGTTTGTTTCCGGACAAATAGCGATCGATCCTGCCACAGGCGAATTAATGACCTCCGATCTGGAAACCGAAACACACCAGGTGTTAAAAAACCTTAGGGCCCTTCTGCATGAAGCGGGATATGACTTTAACGACATTGTTAAAACGAGTATCTTTTTAAAGGATATGAGCTTGTTCCAAAAAGTTAATGAGGTATACGGTTCCTACTTCCAAAATGAGTTTCCTGCCCGCGAAACGGTAGCTGTTGCAGGCCTGCCTAAAAACGTGAATGTTGAAATTTCTGTAATCGCCTATAAATTCTGATCATTGAACTCCGGACGTCTAAAGTATTTTATCGCGGCGATCAGCTCTACCGTGATGTGGGGCTTCTTTTCAATCCCTTTGAGGAACCTGAAGGATTATCCCGCTGAAGAGATCTTACATTACCGTATTTTCACTTCCTTACTGATCACCTGGCTCATTATTCTGTTCTTCCGAAGAGGAAAATTTCTGAACGATATCGAATATGTGAAAAAACAGAGCCCGGCTGACCGCAAGCGTCTTCTATGGCTGACCTTAACCGCTGGATTACTGATAACCGGCAACTGGTTCTCATTTATCTATGCGGTTAATCATGTAAGCCTGAAGTCAGCGGCTTTCGCTTATATGGTATGTCCGCTGATCACAGCACTTGGAGGGTTTTTAATACTGAAAGAACATCTGACTCAGATAAAACTGATGGCGCTGGCCATTGCATTCACGAGTATCCTTATTCTGGCAGGAGGGTCGTTTACCGATGTAATGTGGTCTGTATTTATTGCGGCGCTGTATGCGTTCTATCTGATCATTCAGCGCGTGGTAACCAGCATTGACAAACTCAATATGCTCGGTGTACAGCTTATCATATCTGTTGTGCTGATGTTTCCATTATTTGCCATGCACTTTGACCGCTTTCCAACCGACATTCACTTTTGGGTAAACATTGCGGTGATATCAGTAGTATTCACCATCATTCCATTATTTTTAAGTCTGTATTCTCTTGTTGGACTTCCATCTTCAACCCTGGGAATAATTATTTACATCAATCCCGTTGTAGCATTCGCTGTTGCGATCTTTTATTTTGATGAAGGTATATCGCCGGTTCAGATCCTCGCCTATCTGTTGTTGCTCGCGGCAGTGATCGTATTTAACTGGGCTTTGATAAGTGATATTGTTAAAAGTAAGATAAAACGACATTCAACAGAAATAGCTTGATTTGATTCCCGCAAGTGAAGAAACGTTAAGAACCCCGGTAGCCTATCTGAAAGGCGTTGGCCCGCAACGGGCTGATGTGCTGAATAAGGAACTGGCAATTTTTACTTATCAGGACCTGATAGAGCACTACCCTTTTCGCTACATTGACAGGACCAAATACTACAAAATCACTGAGCTGCACGCCGACCTGCCGTCCGCGCAGGTAATAGGGCGTGTGGTTTCCAAAGCAATCGTTGGAGAAAAACGCTCCAAACGGCTGGTAGCCCAGTTCCGGGACGATACGGGGGTCATGGAGCTTGTCTGGTTCCAGGGGATCACATGGGCTGATAAACTCGTGCAGCCGGGAACCGTACTGATCATCTTCGGAAAGCCTAACGAGTTTAACGGTAAGATCTCGGTCGCCCACCCGGAACTTGAAATATTTGACCCGCAGGCAAAGAAAGCCGGCAATCTTACGCTTCAACCGGTTTACAGTTCGACGGAAAAACTGAAACAATTCGCACTGGATACAAAAGGACTTCAGCGGCTGCAGGTAAATGTACTTGAGGCTGTCCTAAGGATCTTACCGGAAACATTGCCGGAGCATATTCTGAAAAAGCACAAGCTCATCGGTCGTACGGCTGCAATAAAAAATATTCATTTCCCGGATGATGTGACTGCACTTGAACAGGCTAAATTCCGGATCAAGTTTGAAGAACTGTTCTTCATCCAGCTTAAGCTGCTTAAAAACAAACTCCTTCGGTCGAAGAAATATAAGGGCATACGGTTTGAACTGGTCGGTGACAAATTCAACAGCTTCTATTCGGATAGACTTCCGTTCGACCTTACCGGTGCACAAAAGCGGGTAATTAAGGAGATCCGGCAAGATACCCAACGCGGCACTCAAATGAACCGGCTACTGCAGGGTGACGTTGGCAGCGGAAAGACTGCTGTAGCGCTGATGAGCATGCTTCTGGCCATCGACAACGGCTATCAGGCATGCATGATGGCTCCAACAGAAATTCTTGCACAGCAGCATTATCACTCGGTAAACCACCTGGTTGGCGAGGATTTTGTCACCGTTGAACTGCTGACAGGTTCCACGCCCCGCAAAAAGCGCAAAGAGCTATTACAAAAACTAGATGAAGGGCTGATTGATATTCTGATAGGCACACATGCATTGATCGAAGAAACTGTACAATTCAAGAACCTCGGATTGGTTGTTATAGACGAACAACACCGGTTCGGTGTAGAACAGCGGGCCAGGTTATGGCGCAAGAACGCCATCCCGCCGCATATTCTGGTGATGACGGCGACACCCATTCCGCGTACACTGGCAATGACGCTGTACGGCGACCTCGATGTATCGGTAATTGATGAGCTGCCCGCAGGAAGGAAACCAATAAAAACACTCCACCTTTACGAAAATCAGCGCCTGAGAATGTTTGGCTTCATGCGTGAGGAGATCGCAAAAGGGCGGCAGGTATATATTGTTTATCCGCTCATAAAAGAAAGCGAAAAGCTTGACCTTCTGCACCTGGAAGCCGGGATCGAATCCATTTCACGCGAATTCCCCTTACCTCAGTACAGGCTCAGCATCGTTCACGGAAAGCTTTCGCCAGCCGATAAAGACTTTGAAATGCAGCGGTTCATAAAGGGTGAAACACAGATCATGGTTGCCACGACCGTGATCGAGGTTGGCGTGAACGTGCCAAATGCCAGTGTGATGATCATCGAAAATGCGGAGCGGTTCGGACTTTCACAATTACATCAGCTAAGAGGACGGGTTGGCCGCGGCGCCGAACAGTCGTTCTGCATTCTCATGTCGGGCAGTAAACTTAGCCGCGAAGCAAAGATACGCCTCGAAACGATGGTGAGAACTAACGATGGCTTCGAGATCTCAGAGATCGATCTGCAGTTACGCGGACCGGGCGATATTGAAGGAACGCAGCAAAGTGGTATTCTGGATCTGAAACTGGCAGATCTGGCCCAGGACCAGCAAATACTACAGCAGGCCAGAGAAAGTGTGATCAGACTCTTTGCGGAAGACCCCTCCTTGTCGCAGCCGGAAAACAAACTACTGAACGATTATTTCAATCATAACAATCCGGGGATCTCCTGGGATAAGATCTCCTAATTTGAGAATTCATGGACGCTGACACTAAGCCTAAAAATGATCCGTTTATAGCCCTCCGGTTTCCGGAGTTCCGCTCCTATATCGCCATGCGTTTCTTTTTTACGTTCGCTTATCAGATGCAGGCCGTTATCCTTGGCTACCATATTTATGCGCTCACAAAAGATCCGCTGGCGTTAGGACTGGTTGGATTATGTGAAGCCATTCCTTCAATAAGCATTTCATTGTATGGCGGCTATGTTGCCGACAAATCCGACAAACGAAAACTGTTAATGCGGATATTCATAGGAATGTTTTTCTGCTCGTTTTTGATGTTTTTAGTTACCCTCAAACCGGTACAGGAACTTATTCCGGCTTCAAGTGTATTGCCTGTTCTTTATGTCATGATATTTGGCATCGGAATAGCGCGCGGGTTTTACAGTCCGACAGCATTTTCACTAATGGCCCAGATCATTCCGCGCGAGCATTATCCGAATTCAAGCACATGGAACAGCTCCAGCTGGCAGGCTGCCACCATTCTTGGTCCGGCAATAGGTGGCTTGATCTATGGTTTTTTTGACGTCTCCGTAACGTTTGGAACAATACTGGTGTTTATCCTGGCTTCATTATATTGCGTTTATCTGCTGAAGCCGCACCCGCCAGTTTACGTCCCGAAGGAAAGTATCTTCAAAAGTCTGTCTCAAGGAATTGGCTTTGTTTTTAAAAACCGGATGATGCTCGGTGCGATGAGCCTCGACCTGTTCTCTGTGTTCTTTGGCGGAGCGGTGGCATTGCTCCCCGTTTTTGCTAATGACCTTCTGAAGGTGGGCTCTGAGGGCTTGGGACTGATGCGGGCGGCAACCGCCTCGGGGGCAGTACTCACCATGATCGCCATGACACGGTTTTCCCCGATGGGCAAGCCGTGGCGCAACCTTCTGATCGCCGTCGCCGGTTTTGGGATCTCCATCTTATGTTTCGGTCTTTCCACGAATTTTTATTTGTCCCTGCTCTTCCTGTTCTGTGAAGGGGCTTTCGACAGCATAAGCGTGATCATCCGGTCAACCATTATGCAACTATTAACTCCCGACGAGATGCGGGGACGGGTCTCAGCGGTAAACTCCATGTTCATCGGATCGTCAAATGAGATCGGCGCATTTGAATCGGGAGTTGCTGCGCGACTTTTAGGAACTGTTCCGGCGGTATTGTTTGGCTCTACCATGACCCTGCTGGTTGTATCGGTAACCTGGTTGAAGACCAGGCGACTGGTACCTCTCACCCTGCAGCAGATCAATCCGCATTAATTATCTTTTAGATCTTCTTCCAAAGATGAAATAGAAGATGCAACCGAGCAGAGGAGCCACAAGTACGATAACGGCCCAGATAAGCTTGTTTATGCCCGGCATTGAACTCCTGAAGATGTCGAGTAAACAGAAAACGACCAATGCCAGCCACAGGAGGCTAAATACAATGGAAAATACTGCTGCTGATTCGAAGAGATCGTCCATAGCGGTTTCTGATACTACAGATGAGGCGGCGGATTGTTGCCACCGATGCTGTTAAACCTCCTCCAGATACTTCTCGCCGATCTGTTGCCTCCACATGGCATAATACAGACCCTTTTCTTCTATCAGTTCACTGTGCTTTCCTGCTTCCACGATATTTCCCTTCTCGAGCACAAATATCTTATCGGCATGCATGATAGTAGAAAGTCGGTGCGCGATCAGAATTGTGATATGCTCTTCCATCTCCGAAACGGAGCGGATGGTTTTCGTTATCTCTTCCTCCGTAAGCGAATCCAGCGCCGAGGTGGCCTCGTCAAACACGAGAATATTCGGCCGGCGCAATAATGCCCGGGCGATCGACAGCCGCTGTTTCTCACCACCTGACACTTTTACGCCGCCTTCCCCGATCACGGTATCCAGACCTTGTTCGGCCCGGGCCAGGAGCGACTGGCAAGCCGCTTTTTGCAATACCTGCATACACTGCTCGTCGGTAGCATCGGGCCGGACAAAAAGCAGATTCTCACGGATAGTCCCTGAAAACAATTGTGTATCCTGTGTAACAAAACCGATCTTCTCACGCAGATCGTTAAGGTTAATATCCGTGCTGAGAATGTTGTTATAGCGTATACGGCCTTCTCCGGGTTGATATAACCCCACCAATAACTTGACCAGCGTCGTTTTTCCTGAACCGGAAGGACCGACAAAAGCGATCGTTTCGCCATTCCGTGTCTTAAAAGAAATGTGGTTTAGTGCGTTCCGGTTCGCCGACTGGTGTTTAAATGTGACCTCCTGAAATTCCAGCTGCATAATAGGACCTAAAGATGAAGGACTTTCCGGCTTTGCTTCCTTAGGCGTATTTAAGATCTGTTTGAAGTTATCTAAGGAGACTTCGGTTTCCCGATAGGTGTTTATAATGTTACCTAATTCCTGTAAAGGCCCGAAGATGAAAAAGGAATACAGGAATAGGGAGAAAAACTCGCCTATAGTGATCTGCCCGTCATAGATCAGATAAAGCATCAGAAAAATGATGCAATTCCGAAGAAGGTTGACCAGCGTACCCTGCACAAAGCTAAGGCTCCTGACATACTTCACTTTCTTCAGTTCAAGCAAAAGGATCTTATCCGTTGTGTCGTTAAGCCGTTTGATCTCCTGTGATGATAATCCAAGACTTTTTACGAGTTCAATGTTTCTTAACGACTCGGTTGTCGATCCGGCTAAAGCTGTCGTTTGTGAAACGATCTTCTTCTGTACGGTCTTGATCCTCTTGCTTAATACGGAACTGATGGTACCGAGGACCGGAATGACGGAAATATAAAAGACGGCGATAAACCAGTGAATATTGATCGCATAAAAGAAAACGAAGATAATACCGATAACAGACGTAAACAGCGTATTGATAAAAGCGATAATAAGCTTCTCTGTATCCGTACGTACTTTCTGCAAAATGCCCAGCGTCTCGCCGCTTCGCTGGTCTTCAAACACCTGATATGGCAGTTCGAGCGAGTGGGCAAGGCCGTCTGAATATATCCTGGCACCCAGCCGCTGAGTGATCACATTCACATAATAATCCTGGAAGTTCTTGGCAATACGCGAGACCATCGCCACACCCATTGCCGCGAGGATCAGTAACCCGGCGCCTTTGAAAAACTCTTCTGTAGTATAGTCTTTATAATGCGTTACATACGTATCAATTATCTTACGAAAGATGTAGGGGTCTAAAAACGAAAATATCTGGTTTATGGCTGCCAGAAATAGCGCCAATGCGATCAACCCTTTATATCGTTTCAGATAATCGAACAGTAATTTCATAAATCAAAAATAAAAAAGGGAATGAGTTCAGATGCCCATCCCCTTTCAAATAGTACAGAATACCGTTAAACGGTCATGATATCTTTCTCTTTCGCTTCGGCCAGCTTATCGATCTTCACAATGTATGAATCGGTCAGTTTCTGAACTTCAGCCTCGCCGGTCTTCATTTCATCATCAGATACACCTTCCGCTTTCAGGCGCTTGATCTTCTCGTTCGCATCTTTACGAATATTACGAACGGCGATCCTTCCTTTTTCAGCCTCTTCTTTTGCTTTCTTCACAAGATCTCTACGGCGTTCTTCGGTCAAAGGTGGCACGTTCATCCGGATAACAGTACCGTCATTTTGCGGGTTCAGACCGATGTTCGAAACAATAATGGCTTTCTCTATCGGGCCGAGTAAACTTTTTTCCCAGGGCTGAACAACCAGGGTGCGGGCATCGGGAGTGTTAACATTGCCTACCTGTGAAAGCGGTGTCGGGTTTCCATAATAATCAACCATGATCCCGTCAAGCATTGCAGGCATCGCCTTCCCTGCGCGTATTTTAGTCAACTCACTATCGCAAAAATCAACAGCTTTTTCCATGTGGGCTTTTGCGTCGTTCAGTTGTTTCTTAATGAGTTCGTTCATGTCAGTAAAATTTCTGCGTAAAATTAATACTTTTTAGTTAACCTTTCACCAACGTCCCGATCGGCTCGCCCTTTGCGATCTTCATAAAATTGCCGGCTTTGTTCATATCGAACACGATGATTGGAAGGTTGTTTTCCTGACAAAGGGTAAAAGCGGTCATGTCCATTACGTTCAGGCTTTTGTCATAAACCTCCTGGAAGGTGATCTCGTCATAACGGGTTGCAGTGGCGTCTTTCTCCGGATCCGCGGTATAGATGCCGTCTACCCGTGTGCCCTTCAATACTGCGTCGGCGTTGATCTCGATCGCCCTTAAAGATGCTGCTGTATCCGTGGTGAAGTACGGATTTCCGGTTCCGGCGCCGAAAATAACGATCCGGCCTTTCTCCAGGTGGCGCATTGCCCTGCGGCGAATGAACGGCTCGCAGATCTGCTCCATTTTGATCGCAGTAAGCAATCGGGTTTTAACACCTGCCTTCTCCAGCGCATCCTGCAAAGCCATACTGTTGATCACGGTTGCCAGCATCCCCATATAGTCGGCCTGAACCCGGTCCATACCCGCTTTTTCAGCGCTGAGCCCCCGGTAGATGTTTCCGCCTCCGATAACAATGGCGATCTCTATTCCTTCATCATGAACAGCTTTAATATCCTTTGCATACTGTGCAACACGATCGATATCAATTCCATACTGCTTTTCACCCATCAGTGATTCACCGCTCAATTTCAGAAGAATTCTTTTGTATTTCATGTAGTGGGAAAGTTTGAGCCACGATTAATGGCGGTCAAAAATATTATTTAATTCTGAATAGTGCCCTGTAACGATACCTGGTTCACGACAAATTGTTGGTCAAACACCACGAAATCGGCATAATAACCCTTTTCAATCTTGCCCTTGTGATTACCAGCCCCGATCAGCTCTGCAGGGTAAAGCGACGCCATATTCACTGCCTCGGCCAAAGGGATGTCCGCCTGCTCAACACCGTTCTGTACCGACATTAACATGGTAAGGGCCGAGCCAGATAGCGTTCCGTCCGGCATCGTATAGCGGTCGCCGGTAAAAACATGCTGATAAACACCCTCGCTGGTATTCGTAACGGCATCGGTAATGAAAAAAAGCTTGTCGCCCAGATTTCGCTTCGCAAGTTTGATCATCGCATAGTTTACATGGATCCCGTCGGCGATGATACTGGTATACGGCCTTTCTTCAAAGATCGCCGGAATGAGCCCCGGGTCACGATGATGGATAGGAGGCATGGCATTGAACAGGTGCGTCGCCGCCTGTACCGGATCGTTCAGAAATCCTTTTGCTTCAGCATAGGTGGCGTTGCTGTGGCCGCAAGACATGATGATCCCCTGCTCGTCCAAGTACTGAAGGACCTCGCTGTCCTGCAGTTCAGGTGCAATAGTGATCATCTTCAGTTCCCCTTCAGCTTTCCGAACCCAATTCTTTACTTCGGCAAGCACCGCCTTCTTAATGAACTGTTCGGGATGTGCGCCTTTGCGTGCAGCATTCAGAAATGGCCCTTCAAGGTGTAGTCCTAAAAAAACGCCTTTGGAACGTGGGCGAAAAGCTTTAGCCGACTCAATTGCCTGCTCAACAACTTCATCACTGTTGGTGGCGACCGTTGCCATAAAACCGGTTGTGCCCTGTGCGATCAGGTCATCTTCCATACGTTCGAGGGCTTGAACCGTAGGCTTCCCTCCGAAAAGCAACCCGCCGCTGCCATAGATCTGAAGATCGATTAAACCCGGCGCAAGGTAGTGTCCGCCAAGATCACGACGGCGGGCATCCATGGGGATAAGGTCCTCGGCTATCACATCAACGATCTTATTTCCGCTGACCAGAACAGCTTTTCCAGCTTGCTCTCTTCCGTCTGATACGATTATACAGTTATAATAAGCAGTGATCATGAAAAATAAAGGCAAAAAAAATCCCTCCCGAAATTACGGGAGGGATCATTAATATTATTAAGCTCCTAACTGAACCCGCTTAAATGCGGTTACCGTTAATCCTTTGCTTACGCTGTCAAGGAACTGAGCGATAGTTTTTGAGCTGTCCTTTACAAACTCCTGATTCAATAAGGTAGAATCTTTGTAGAATTTGTTCAATTTTCCGGCAGCGATCTTCTCAACCATCTCTTCTGGTTTACCTTCTGCACGGATCTGCTCTTTTGCGATCTCAAGCTCACGCTCGATAGTACGTGCATCTACATCACCTTTGTCAATGGCAACAGGGTTCATTGCTGCGATCTGCATAGCAACGTCTTTACCGGCTTCATCAGCGTTAGCTGCGTCAGCGCTCAAAGAAACCAATACACCTAAGCGGTAGTTACCGTGGATGTAAGCAATAACTTTCTCACCAGAAACAGTTTCGAATTTAGAAACGCCGATCTTCTCACCAATTTTTCCTGTCTGATCAAGGATCTGATCAGCGAGTTTAGTTCCGTTTAATTCCAAAGATGTCAATTCTTCTACTGAAGAAGGGTTTTTCTCGATAGCCAGGTCAGCAATGCTGTTGGCAAAGGCTACGAAATCAGCATTCTTAGCAACGAAATCGGTTTCGCAGTTAAGCTCGACAACGATACCGCGCTTACCATCGGCAGTTGTTTTTGCAATAACAACACCTTCGTTTGATTCACGGTCCTGACGGCTCGCCGCTACTTTAGCACCTTTTTTACGAAGGTAGTCGATCGCAGCTTCGAAATCGCCATTGGCTTCGGTTAATGCTTTTTTACAATCCATCATACCGGCACCGGTTTGCTGGCGCAGTTTATTTACGTCTGATGCAGAAATTTGTACTGTAGACATGTCTTTTTATTTAATGGGTTATCTGTTAAAACATTACGGGTTATCTATTACGGGTTATAAGCATACACTCAACACGTAATAAACAACCCGCAATAATTTATTATTCTTCGTTCTGTCCGCCTTCAGCAGATTCACCTGCTTCAGCAGCTACTTTACGTGGACGTTTGCCTTCGCCTTCTTTAGCTTCAGGAGCATCAGCTTTAGCCTTTGCCGCAGCAGCTTCTTTTTCAGCTTCGTCTTCTTTCTCACGTTTACGCTCGTCCAAACCTTCCTGGATTGCCTTTACGATGATGTCGGTGATCAATGAAATTGATTTTGTTGCGTCATCATTTGAAGGGATCGGGAAATCGATGTTTGATGGATCTGAGTTAGTATCTACCATCGCGAAGGTAGGGATGTTCAGTTTCAACGCTTCAGTAACGGCGATGTGCTCTTTCTTAACGTCGATAAGGAACAATGCAGCAGGAAGACGGTTCAGATCAGAAATACCACCTAATAGGCTTTCCAGCTTTACACGCTCACGCTGAATCATCAGCTTCTCTTTTTTAGATAAAACATCGTAAGTACCATCCTTGGTCATTTTATCGATGTTAGACATCTTTTTGATCGACTTACGTACAGTAGCAAAGTTAGTAAGCATACCACCTAACCAACGCTCGGTTACGAAAGGCATATTTACTGATTTCGCCTGCTCGGCAACGATATCCTTAGCTTGCTTTTTAGTAGCTACGAATAATACTTTACGTCCTGATTTAACGATCTGTTTGATCGCAGAAGCAGCTTCTTCTACCTTGCTTAAAGTTTTATTTAAATCGATGATGTGGATGCCATTACGCTCCATGAAAATGTACTGAGCCATTTTCGGATCCCATTTACGGGTAAGGTGACCAAAGTGTACACCTGCATCAAGTAAGTCCTGATATGTTGTTCTAGCCATTGTTTGATCCTCCTTAAATTAACGTTTACTGAATTGAAATCTACGACGAGCTTTGCGGCGTCCTGGTTTCTTACGCTCAACCATTCTGTCATCACGGGTCATTAAACCTTTAGCTCTCAATCCTGATTTCGTTTCCGGATCTAATTCAACAATAGCTTTTGCAATTGCTAAACGTACTGCTTCCGCCTGACCTTTAACACCGCCACCGGCAACGTTTACAGTTACATCAAATTTTCCGGTTGAACCAGAAACCTCTGTAGACTGAGTTACGATGTACTGCAACGGTAAGGTTGGAAAGTACTCTTTGTAATCTTTACCGTTTACGGTAATAGCGCCGTTACCCTCGGTTAAATAAATGCGGGCAACTGCAGTTTTTCTTCTTCCTGAAGTGTTTGTAGTTGACATTTCGTTTCTCCTTTAATGATTAAAGTTTGATTTCTTTTGGAGTTTGTGCTGCATGAGGATGCTCGCTGCCTGCATAAACAAACAGATTTTTGTACAATGCACGGCCCAAACGATTTTTAGGTAACATACCACGAACCGCTTTCTCGATGATGCGCTCCGGATGCTTCGCCAATAACTCCTTAGGAGAAATGAAACGCTGACCGCCTGGGTAGCCTGTGTAACGAACATAAGTTTTGTCGCTCAGTTTGTTACCGGTCAGTTTTACCTTGTCTGCATTGATAACGATCACGTTATCACCGCAGTCTACGTTTGGGGTGAATGTTGGCTTGTGCTTTCCGCGGATCATCATCGCGATCTTAGATGACAAGCGCCCCAAAATCTCGCCCTGTGCGTCAACAACTACCCATTCCTTGTTAACGGTCTTCTTGTTGGCAGAGACAGTTTTGTAACTTAACGTATTCACTTGCTTGATATTAAATTAATTAAACAATATACTTTACCCCTTAAATTGGGACTGCAAAGATAGTTCAAAATGTTTAATTGTCAAATGGTTGACGGAGAATTTTGAAACGTAGCGGATCGTTCCCGTGCTCCCAAACAACAGAGGCCTTCCGATGTACATCGGAAGGCCCCACTTTTATGACGATCGGACTATAAAGCCGCAGCATAGCGACAATTACAGAACCACAACTCCTTTCGCTTCGAAAGTTACCTGCTTCTTAGGTTCGGTAATTTTTGCGATCTCTTCTTTTGACTTTTTAGCGTCTTCAGCGTAATGCTTCTGTTTTTCAACTGATATCACTTCCTGTTTAGCTATCCCTTCAACGACAACGTCCTTACCTTTCAGATCCGCTGGCACAAAGAAGCCGTAGTCTTTGAACTTAACCATCATAGATTCTCCTTTGGCCGTCTCCAGCTTCATGAAGCAGCCTTTCTTTATGCACACTTCAACAACCTTACCCGATACTTTGGCGTTCATCTTTTCCGCGTCTTTCATTTTGCTTTCCAGTTTCGAAACGGGGATCGCATTCTTTGCAGTGATCGCCTCGCCGTAAGTAACGCCTTTTGCCGACGGCTGAATTTCCTGGGCAGCTGCAGCAAATGCAAAGCAACCGGCCACCATAAAACAAACTATCTTTTTGATCATGATCTTGAATTTTACGGCGTAAAGATATTAAAACTTCAAAATCAGGGCCTTGTAAATTTTCAATAAATTTTTATCTGCTATTGGATTTTTTATTTTTTATACCCTCTTTTGCACCGGAAAAAATGAACATTTCAACGTACATATCGAAAACAACAGCTCTGTCCAAAATGGGCCTGTGTGTGGCTGTATGTGAAAGATTCATTACTGAGATCATTATCTTCAGAAACCGACGACCATTCATGCCAAGGGTTTGAACCTTTGGTACCCCGAACCCTCTCCGGTAACTGTCTTCCGGATCTTATTAATTCACCATTTTTATTTACCTAAAAGACTAAAAACGTAGTCTTTCCCGCCTGAAAAAAGCGGTTTTTCTTAGAAGAATGAAAGAAAACGATTTTGTTGTAATTCCCGCAACAGAAAGGCACATCGGATACTCGCAGCAGATCTGTGATGAAATGGAAGAGTCTGCCAAGGCTCGCGGCACCGGAATAGCCAAACGATCCCCCGATTACGTATCCAATAAAATGCTTGAAGGCAAGGCGGTTATCGCTCTGCATAACGACGGCACCTGGGCTGGCTTCTGTTACATCGAAACCTGGAGCCACGGTCAGTTTGTAGCTAACTCAGGGTTGATCGTAAATCCCGAATTCCGTAAAGCCGGCCTGGCCAAGCGAATAAAAACCGTGATATTCGAGCTATCGCGAAGCAAGTATCCGGATGCCAAGATCTTCGGCCTCACCACCGGTCTGGCTGTAATGAAGATCAACAGCGACCTGGGTTATGAGCCTGTGACCTATTCAGAGCTGACTCAGGACGAAGACTTCTGGAAAGGCTGCCAGAGCTGTGTGAATTACGATATACTTATTTCCAAGGGGCGGAAGAACTGTCTCTGTACGGCAATGCTCTGGGATCCGGTAGAAAAGCAAAGGGAGGCGGAAGCCAAGATCAGCAAGATCACCAAAAAAGCTTCCCTGCTCGAGCGGATCGAGAACCGGCTTCGCCGTACGGCAAAAATGGCCACATCATCACTATTATCAACCAAATTACTCGGAAACTAATGAAGAAAAAAGTAGTATTAGCTTTTAGCGGAGGGTTGGATACTTCCTTCTGTGCCATTTATTTATCGAAAGACCGCGAATTAGAGGTCCATTCGGTTATTGTTAACACCGGTGGTTTTTCAGACGAAGAATTGAAGCACATCGAAGAACGTGCATATGCTTTAGGCGTTGCATCGCACGCGGTGGTTGACGAGACAGAGAACTATTACAACTCCTGCATTAAATATCTGGTATTTGGCAACGTACTTAAAAATGCCACATATCCGCTTTCGGTAAGTGCCGAACGGGTTAGTCAGGCTACCGCGATAGCCAATTACGTGAAAAAGATCGGGGCAGATTATGTGGCTCACGGAAGTACCGGTGCCGGTAACGATCAGGTCCGTTTTGACATGATCTTCAACATCCTGATCCCGGGTGTTGAGATCATCACACCTATCCGCGACCTCACCCTTAGCCGTGAACAGGAGATCGAATATCTGAAAAAACATAACGTCGAATTTAACTTCGAAAAAGCTAAGTACTCTATAAATAAGGGTATCTGGGGAACGTCAGTAGGCGGCAAAGAAACACTGACCTCTAACGAGACCCTTCCTGAAGAAGCATGGCCGACGCAGGTTACTGAGTTTGGAGTTCGGAATTTGGAGTTAGAGTTTGCGGAAGGACAGCTTGTGGGAATTGACGGCGAAAAACTATCGCCGACCAAAGCCATCCAAAAGCTGCAGGCCATTGCACAACCTTACGGCATTGGTCGCGATATCCACGTTGGAGATACCATTATCGGCATCAAAGGCCGGGTTGGATTTGAAGCGGCAGCACCGGTCATCATTATCAAAGCCCATCATACCTTAGAAAAACACACCCTTACCAAATGGCAACTGAGCTGGAAAGACCAGCTGTCGTCATTCTATGGCAACTGGCTGCATGAAGGGCAGTTTCACGATCCGGTAATGCGTGATATGGAGGCTTTCCTTCAGAATACGCAGAAAACCGTTTCGGGAAAGGTCTTTGCAAAGCTGCATCCATACCGCTTCCAGATCATCGGCATTGAGTCCGAACACGACCTGATGTCCAATAAATTCGGAAGCTATGGCGAAATGAATAACGCCTGGACAGGCGAAGACGTAAAGGGCTTTTCCAAAATTTTCGGCAACCAGGTAATGATCTACCATAAAGTCAACAACGAACAATGACCGGTCAGCCTGAAACAAAACCAAACAGCATAGGCATTCGTGCCGGAATAATCGGCGGCGCCGGCTACACCGGAGGTGAGCTTATGCGCTTGCTGATCAATCACCCTAACGTCGACATTGCATTTATTCACAGTAACAGCAACGCCGGGAATTATGTGTATGATGTCCATACCGATCTTTTTGGCGACACCGGTCTGAAGTTCACCGGCCAGCTATCGCAAGACATTGATGTGTTGTTCCTGTGTGTGGGCCATGGCGATGCAAAGAAGTTCCTCGATGATAACCCGATCGATGAAAAGATCAGGATCATCGATCTGAGTCAGGACTTTAGGCTGAAGCCCGAGGTCGGAAGTCCGATATCAGACTTCAGACCTCAGACCTCAGAATTCGTTTATGGTCTACCTGAACTGAACCGGGAGGCGATCAAAAGCGCTAAGAACATCGCCAACCCGGGGTGTTTCGCCACATCAATTCAACTTGCATTGCTGCCGCTAGCATCCAAAGGGTTACTAAAGGGTGAGATACATATCAATGCCACTACAGGTTCTACCGGAGCTGGTCAAAGCCTGTCGCAGACATCGCACTTCAGCTGGCGGAACAATAACCTGTCAGTTTATAAGGCATTCGGGCATCAGCACCTCAACGAGATCGGCCAGTCTGTGAAACAACTCCAGGCCGACTTCGCCGGCAGCTTCAACTTCATCCCCCAGCGCGGCGACTTTACCAGAGGTATACTGGCGGCCATCTACCTCGACTCTGACCTGTCACAGGAGGAGGCAGAACAATTGTACATGGAATACTATGACGCACATCCGTTTACGCATGTAAGCAAAAAGAATGTTGACCTGAAGCAGGTTGTGAATACGAACAAGTGCCTGATCCATACAGAAAAGCATGGCAACAAACTTTTCATTGTTTCGATAGTAGACAATTTGTTAAAAGGAGCAAGCGGACATGCCGTTCAGAATATGAATTTGATGTTCGGGCTCGACGAAACAACAGGTCTTAAACTTAAACCGTCTGCATTCTGATGAAATTATTTGATGTTTATCCAATAAACCAGATCGAGATAGTAAAGGCATCGGGCAGCAAAGTGTGGGATGCTAAAGGCACCGAATACCTGGACCTTTATGGCGGCCATGCTGTTATTTCGATCGGTCATACCCATCCGCATTACGTAAAAAGGATCACTGAGCAGCTGAATAAGGTAGCGTTCTATTCAAATTCAGTACAGATCCCTCTGCAACAGCACCTTGCGGAAAAACTGGGTAAGGTTTCCGGTAAGGAAGACTACCAGCTGTTCCTGTGCAATTCAGGTGCTGAAGCTAACGAGAACGCACTGAAGCTGGCCTCTTTTTACAACAGACGAAAGAAGGTTATTTCGTTCAGCGGAGCCTTTCATGGCCGTACATCTCTTGCCGTGGCAGCAACCGATAACCCGAAAATTGTGGCCCCGGTAAATGAAACAGAAAATATCATCTTCCTTCCGCACAATGATGAAACGGCGTTAGAGCAGGCTTTCGCCGATTTTGGGAATGAAATCTCATCCGTAATTGTCGAAGGCATCCAGGGAGTCGGCGGCATACGCCTGGCAACCGACAGTTTCCTGAGAAAGATCCGGACCCTTTGCGACGAATATAATGCGGTATACATTGCCGATAGCGTGCAATCCGGTTATGGACGAAGCGGCAGATTTTACTCGCACGATCTCGCCGGCGTAAGTGCTGATATCTATACGATGGCCAAGGGCATGGGCAACGGTTTCCCGATAGGAGGGATGGCGATTGCGCCGAGGTTTGAACCGTGGCATGGCATGCTGGGTACGACATTTGGCGGCAATCACCTGGCTTGTGCCGCCGCATTGGCAGTTCTCGAAGTCATTGAGGAGGAAAAGCTGATCGAAAACGCAGCCGTGGTGGGAAGCTATCTGATGGACGAACTGAACAAATTTGAGCAGGTTTCCGAGGTCAGAGGTTCAGGACTAATGATCGGCATTGATCTTCCCCATCAGCTCAGTCATGCAAAAAAAGACCTGTTGTTTAAGCACCATATTTTTACGGGCGAAGCCAAACCTCATGTTATTCGTCTGCTTCCTGCTCTTAACTTATCTAAAGCAGATGCAGATATTTTTCTAGATGCATTTTCTAAAGTTTTAAAAGGATGAAACTCTTCTCTTCTGTAAACGATGCAGGCAATCTCCGCGAACTGGTAAGTGAAGCTCTTACACTCAAGAGTTCTCCATATCAGCATAAGCAGCTTGGAGAAAACAGAACCTTAGGTCTCGTGTTCCTTAACCCCAGCCTCCGTACGCGTTTGAGTACCCAGAAAGCTGCCATGAACCTCGGCATGAACGTCATGGTCATGAATATGGACAAAGAAGGGTGGGCGCTTGAAACACGCGATGGCGTGGTGATGAACGGCACAACTGTAGAACATATCCGTGAAGCTGCCGCCGTAATGGGCGAATACTGTGATATTCTCGGATTGCGGTCGTTTCCAGCACTTAAAGACCGGGAGGAAGATTACTCGGAAGACCTGTTCAATAAGTTTGTTAACTTTTGTAAGGTTCCGGTAGTTAGCCTTGAAAGTGCCACCAGGCACCCGCTTCAAAGCCTTACCGATCTTATTACCATCCAGGAAAATAAGAATACCGAACGGCCAAAGGTTGTCCTTACGTGGGCTCCGCATATAAAGCCGCTACCGCAGGCCGTGCCAAACTCTTTCGCCGAATGGATGTGCAAAGCTCAGAGTGAAGGTCTGGTCGACTTTGTCATCACCCATCCCGAAGGCTATGAGCTGGCCGAAGGATTTACGCCGGGAGCAAGGATCATCCACGACCAGGATGAGGCGCTGGCCGGTGCTGACTTTGTTTACGTAAAGAATTGGTCGGCCTACAAAGATTATGGCAGGATATTAACAGACGATCCTTCCTGGATGCTTACCAAAGAGAAGTTAACGATCACTAACGATGCCAAAGTAATGCATTGCCTGCCTGTCCGCCGCGATCTGGAGCTTTCGTCAGAAATCCTGGACAGCGCCGATTCAATAGTGGTCAAAGAAGCCGGCAACCGCGTATGGGCCGCCCAGATAGTTTTGAAGAAGATGCTAGAAAACATGTAAAAATATGTATATCCCGAAGCACTTTTTGAATTCCGACCAGGATGAAGCCGTTGTATTCATGCAGAAGTACAGTTTTGCAACCCTTGTTACTGCAGAACAAAACATTCCTGTCGCTACCCACCTGCCGTTTTTGATTCAGAAAATCGATGACCGGATCATACTATCATCACACTTTGCAAAAGCCAACCCGCAGGCAGCCGCAATTGCCGGCTCCGATATTCTGGTGATCTTTACAGAACCTCACGCTTACATATCGCCACGGTTCTACGAAAGAGACCAAAATGTGCCGACGTGGAATTACCTCGCCGTTCACGCTTACGGCAAGGCTACCATCATAGAAGACGAAGCCGGCAAGCTCGCCCTGATGGAAAGAACGATTGTTAATTACGAAGCGAAATATTTAGAGCAATGGCGTGGCCTTTCCAATGATTACAAATTGAAAATGCTGAAGGGCATCGT
>DASWXL010000054.1:0-21383 GCA_036405495.1 Sphingobacteriaceae bacterium
GCAGTGTTGAGAAGGTGTCCGACTCGCTGATCACGGAGTACAAGACGCGTGGAGGGCGATCCGTTTACAACGGAAGCGGTGTGTTCCCGGATGTGTTTGTTAAGCCGGCCCGATATCATTTGATCACCCAAACGCTGGCCGGCAAATATCACATCTTTGATTATGCTACCAGGTACCGGAATAGCAAAGGCACAATCGCTGCTGCAAAGGAATTCAAGCTGACAGATGCAGAATATGGTGATTTCGTCAATTATTTATCGGATAAAGACTACAATTATTTCACCCGCACTGAGAAGCTTCTCAATGATCTGAAGATGGAAGCAGAGAAGGAGAATAAATTGTCGGAAGTGAAGTCAGAATATGAAAACCTGCGAGCAAAGGTTTCTTTCAGTAAAAAGAATGATCTTACGCAGTTTAAGGAGGAGATCAAACGGGTTCTCGAAAATGAAATTGCGTCGCGTTATTATTTTGAGAACGGTCGCCTGGAGAACAGTTTTCGTTACGATGAGGAGATGGCAAAAGCGCTGGAACTTTTCGCTGGCAAGGGTACCCTGGTATCCATTCTGAAGGGGGAGGGTTCATATAAGGTGATCGGCAAGCCGGGCAATGACGGCGGCACACATGCCAGTAAATAAAAAGACTTGTCAGTTCTGAACCTGACAAGTCTGTAAAATACGCCCGAATGGCGATCAGCGGTCTTTGGGCGGGCTATTTTTTATAGCCTAATCCCATATTG
Organism: Sphingobacteriaceae bacterium; assembly: GCA_036405495.1. Taxonomy (GTDB): domain Bacteria; phylum Bacteroidota; class Bacteroidia; order Sphingobacteriales; family Sphingobacteriaceae; genus DASWTL01. Next base: position 737 of record DASWXL010000054.1, read on the forward strand.
TAAAGCATAAATGACCATTTGTCGGCTTGCTCCTCGATGATCTTACTGGTTGGCTTGCCTGCACCGTGACCAGCGTTCGTTTCAATGCGGATCAATACCGGAACATCGCTTTTATGATACTCCTGCAGGCGAGAGGCAAACTTAAATGAATGTGCCGGAACCACGCGGTCGTCATGATCAGCTGTAGTAACCAGTGTTGACGGGTATGCTGTACCTGGTTTTAACGCGTGGTAAGGCGAATACTTTTTCAGGTAATCGAACATCTCTTTTGATTCTTCCGCAGTTCCGTAATCATACGCCCATCCGGCGCCGGCGGTAAATTTGTTATAGCGCAACATGTCGAGAACGCCAACGGCCGGGAAAGCAACTTTGAACAACCCGGGGCGCTGTGTCATGACAGCTCCAACTAACAGTCCGCCGTTTGAGCCACCGGAGATAGCTAAATAGTCTTTGGAGGTGTATTTGTTGTTTATGAGGTATTCTGCTGCTGCGATAAAATCATCAAACACATTTTGCTTCTGCATTTTAGTTCCGGCTGTATGCCATTTTTCGCCGTATTCGCCACCTCCTCGCAGATTCGGAACTGCATAAACTCCGCCCTGTTCGAGTAACACAATGTTTGAAGTACTGAAAGCGGGCGTCAAGCTGACGTTGAAGCCTCCGTATCCGTAAAGCAGCGTTGGGTTTTTACCGTTTAGCTCAATACCCTTCTTGTGAGTGATGATCATCGGAACTTTTGTTCCGTCTTTCGAAGTGAAGAATACCTGTTTGGATTCATACTGTGAGGGATCGAACTTCACTCCGGATTTTTTATAAAGCTCAGATTTTCCTGAAGCAATGTCGTATTTGAAAATGGTTGCCGGGTAGATATAAGAAGTAAACGTGTAGTACAGTTCATTCTCAGACTTTTTGCCTCCGAAGCCAGAAGCAGATCCCACTCCCGGAAGTTCTACTGTTCGTTCCAGCTTGCCGTCCAGATTATATTGCACCACCATTGATGTAGCGTCTTTCAGGTAGTTCGCAAATATTTTGCCACCGCCGGTCGAAGGTGTTAACACATTTTCGGTCTCCGTAATGAAATCTTTCCAGTTAGCCGGCACCGGATTGCCTGCGTCCACGGTAACGATCTTTGAGTTAGGAGCATTCAGGTTAGTGTATATGTAGAGCTTGCTACCCACATTCTCAATAACGGCATGCTCATTCTTCATATCTGTTATGACCGGAACGATAGCAGCATTCGGAACTGACAGGTCCTGGATATACATTTCATTTCCGGTGGTGGAGTTAGCGGCGGTTATTACCAGGTAACGGCCGTCTTCGGTTACGTATCCGCCAATGTACCGGCGTGGCGTTTTCTCACCTCCGAAAATGAGCTGATCTTCCGATTGCGGTGTTCCCAGCTTATGATAGTACAGCTTATGGTGCTGCGTCATTGCGGACAGTTCGCTGCCTTTTGGCTTATCATAGCTGCTGTAATAAAATCCGTCATTCCCTTTCCAGGAAAGCCCGGAGAATTTGATGTCTGCAAGCGTGTCGCCGACATGCGATTTGTCGCCGGTTTTTATCACGACCACTTTTCTCCAGTCAGAGCCGCCCTCAGACAGCTGATAGGCGGCCAGGCCGCCGTCTTTAGTGAATTCTATGCCGGCAAGTGACGTGGTGCCGTCTTTTGAAAATTTATTCGGATCAAGGAACACTTCAGTGCTTCCGTCGGCCTTTTGGCGATACAGAACACTTTGGTTTTGCAGACCGTCGTTCTTGTAGTAATAGGTGTATTGGCCTTCTTTGAATGGCGCAGAAAACTTCTCATAATTCCAAAGGTCTGAAAGACGATCTTTTATATCGTTTCGGAAAGGGATCTTATTCAGGTAATTCTGGGTTACTTTATTCTGGGCATCAACCCATTCTTTGGTCTCGGCCGAACGGTCATCTTCGAGCCAGCGGTAAGGGTCGGCTACGGTAGTGCCAAAATAGGTGTCCGTTACATTTGCTTTTTTGGTTTTCGGATAAGACATAGACGATTTTTCTTTACTGCTGCTGTGCTGCGCATTTCCTGCTAAAGGAACCAGAGCAGCGATCATCAGACTAACATACTTTATTTGCTTCATTCTGCTGGTATTTGGTGCGATTCTAAAAATAGTAAATTCCAAAGTCAGTTTAGCGCAGTGGAAGGACTTCAACCTAAATTTTACTTACTTTTGGTTCCATGCCTCAGGGTAAAAAGATCTATTTCGCTTCAGACTTCCATTTAGGCGTTCCAAACCACGCCGCCAGCCGCCATCGTGAAGACAAAGTTGTCAGGTGGCTCGATACCATAAAAAACGACGCCGCCGAGATCTATTTGCTTGGTGATATTTTCGATTTCTGGTTCGAATATGCAACGGTGATCCCTAAAGGCTTTATCCGGTTGCAGGGAAAGCTGGCTGAGCTTTCTGATTCAGGGATAAAGATCACGCTGTTTAAAGGGAATCATGACATGTGGATGTTTGATTACTTTGAAAAAGAGATCGGGGTGACCATAATTTCGGACGAACTGATCTTTGAACGAAACGGCAAGCGCTTTTTTTTGCATCATGGAGATGGGCTCGGTCCCGGCGATGCGAGTTATAAAGTCCTGAAAAAATTCTTTCGAAGCGGACTTTGTCAGTGGTTGTTTGCCCGGTTGCATCCGAATCTGGGTATCGGGATTGCGCGGCGCTGGTCTATGAACAGCAGGATAGCCAATGAAAAAAAGGAGGCCTTTAAGGGGGAGGAGCAGGAGTGGCTGGTCAGTTATTGTAAGGCTGTACTTCAGAAGGATTATTTTGACTATCTCATCTTTGGCCACAGGCACCTGCCGCTGGACATTTCCTTGCAAGCTAACAGCCGGTACATCAATCTTGGCGAGTGGATCAATCACTTTTCGTATGCTGAGTTTGACGGCGAACAGTTATATCTCAAATATTTCACAGCTTAAGGGGCTCGCAGGCAAAGGACGCTGTGGCTCAGATAAAGTCACTCGTCTGGTAACTGAAAAAGGCGTATTTTTGTACGCTTTATAGCATTGGTTTAAGCGTTGCCCGTTAAAACGAAAGGGCAGGCTGTTCGGTTATTAATCCAAGGCAAGCATTTCAGGAATTATGTTAGAGAAATTAGAAGCAATAAAACTACGCTGGGAAGAAGTCGAACGGGAACTCAGCAGTCCTCAGGCGATGGCTGATATGAAACGCTATGCCCAGTTAAACAAAGAGTATAAAGATCTGGGTAAGATCGTCGACGAGTATAAGATCTACAAAAATATCGTAAGTAATATCGAAACCAATAAGAGTATCCTGGCCACTGAAAAGGACGATGAGCTGCGGGAGATGGCCAAAATGGATCTGGATGAACTGGTGGAACAAAAAGAACAGAAGGAAGAGCAAGTCAGACTGATGCTGATTCCGAAAGATCCCGAAGATAGCAAAAATGCTATGCTTGAGATCCGCGGTGGTACCGGAGGCGATGAAGCCGCGATCTTTGCAGGCGATCTTTATCGTATGTACACACGCTACTTCGAAAAGCGCGGCTGGCGTACGGAAGTTATCGACGTAACCGAAGGAACTGCCGGGGGGTATAAGGAGGTGATCCTGAAGGTGACCGGTGAGGATGTTTATGGTACATTGAAATACGAGTCAGGCGTGCACCGCGTTCAACGTGTTCCGGATACGGAAACCCAGGGACGTGTGCATACTTCTGCGGCGTCTGTAGCGGTTTTGCCGGAGGCGGAAGAAGTGGATGTTGAGTTAAATCCGGCTGATATCGAAATGCAAACATCACGCTCGGGCGGTGCCGGTGGGCAGAACGTCAACAAAGTGGAAACTAAAGTTCAGTTAACGCATAAGCCAACCGGTATTGTTGTGGTTTGCCAGGTTGAACGCTCTCAGTTGGGAAACCGGGAGCGTGCCATGGAAATGCTTCGCAGTAAATTATATGAGATGGAGCTGAACAAACATAATGAGGCGATTGCCAGCAAACGTAAGACGATGGTCACCACCGGCGACCGCTCGGCAAAGATCCGCACATATAATTACCCCCAGGGGAGGGTTACCGAGCACCGTATCGGTATGACATTGTATAACCTTCCGGCCATAATGGATGGCGATATTCAGGAAATTATCGATGCGTTGCAGTTTGCCGAGAACGCAGAAAAAATGAAAGAAGGCGCTGTAGCGTAGCTAAGACAAATGTTTTTTATTGAATATTAGGAGGTTAAAACAAATATTGAAAAAACCGATTTTTATATTTGCAGGTAAAGGATTATAGCTCTATATTTGCCTCACTTTTCGGGGAAACGATTATCGAAAAGTAGTTCTGAAAAGAATGATGATTCCGTAGCTCAGCCGGTAGAGCATAACACTTTTAATGTTGGGGTCCTGGGTTCGAGTCCCAGCGGGATCACAAAGGTCTGGTAGTTCAGCTGGTTAGAATACATGCCTGTCACGCATGGGGTCGCGGGTTCGAGTCCCGTCCAGACCGCTAAAATGGAAAGCCCTTGTAACGTAAGTTGCGAGGGCTTTTTTTTGCAACAGATTTTTCTTTTTTTCGTAAACGTGGCTATAGCTACTTTAACAAATGGAAAAGGGTGTATTTATAGAAGCGTTGGATCGGTCTAAAGAACTGCCCAACCGGGTCATGTTAATGAATCCTAATGATGCGCCGTTTGCATTATTATGTGAGGAGCTTGATATCCCGATCGTGGTCAGCGATCACTTTCCTGAGGGACGATTCTATATCGCTTCTGAATTACGATAGTTCGGTTATTCGTTTTTCGATTCTTTGTAGATCTTGATATTAAGCTGGAGGAAGATCTTGTCCAGCTCGAGGGCGCACTGGTTAAGCAAATCAAACATTTCGAGTTTTTCTTCCATGGTGTCCGTCACTTTAATTGCAGCATTTAAACCAAGTATGGAAGCTACAGGCCCGCGCATTTCATGTGACATGTCCTGAAGGATGTCCTGAAGGAAGTTATTCTTTTTTATCAACTTCTTTTCACGGTTCCTCTTTTCCGTGATATCACTCTCAACAGCTATGAAACCGATGTGGTTCTCGTTCTCGAAGAGGGGTGAGCAATCGATGTGTACCCAATAAGGTTCTTTGCTCTTTTTGTAGTTGACCAGTTCAATGTGGAAGGTTTGCCGGTTGGCAATAGCGTTTCTCATCATCTGCCGGCTTTCTTTCGAGGTTTCAGGCCCTTGCAGTAACTCCCCCGGATTTTTACCGATAGCCTCCTGTGGAGAAAAGCCTGTCAACGACTCAAATGCAGTGTTCGTCCAGACGATCATCACGTTCGTATCCGTAATAATAATCGGGTTCTTAACCTTATCAAGAATGATGTTGGCGAATTTAAGATTACGGTGATTCTTCAACCCGGAAAAGTTTTAGTAAAAACTTCATGCGCTGAATAATGTTTTTTTGAATTTTTTCACAAAGAAACCTGCTACCAAAATGTGTACAAAGGATAGCAGGTTTGCTTTTTTTATAGGAGTGCTCTATTCATAGCTATCCGATCAGTTGTTTAATAAAGCCAATCAAAAACAGAATGAGCAACAGATAATCGACGGTTTTAAAAAGTACCTTCTTGCGTGGGGTCTTGTAGCTTTTCGGGTTCGGGTTCTTGAGGCTCACGCTACAGGGCTTTGTCATAGGGTACGTGTTTTTCTTTCTAGAGACAAGAGCAGTGCCATTTTTTCAATCGACAGAATTTATGTCCATTTCGGCTCTGTGAGCCTTTTCTGTGTGAGCAATCCAGGCCCTTTAATATCGATGTGTCTGCTTTTAGAAACATTACTTGTGCGCGGTTGGGTTCACATGTAGTTTATTCAGGGCTTAAACCAGCAGAGATAACCGGTTGTTAACAGCCGGTGAAACAATTCGAATAAAAAGAGCGTCATCGTCATGGATGTGATTTTCACCTCAGCATAAGCTCATGAGATTCGGTGGAGGTGGGTCACGCCGGTGAAAAAAGATGCCAAATAGTGGTAACAGTTTGTCGCCTTTTTGCGTAAACAACCTCGCTGAGGCAGTCAGACTCGCTGCATAAGAAACTTTCATGAAAAGAATTATACTCTTAATAACTGCGATAACATTGAACATGGCAACTTTTGCTCAGCAGCGGGCTATGTTCACTCAGTACATGTTCAATGGACTGGCTGTAAACCCAGCCTACTCAGCGGTTGACGAAGCACTCAACGTTACAGCAGTGGCCAGACAGCAATGGGTGGGCTTTAAGGGCGCTCCGAATACTCAGTCGTTCACGGTTCATTCTCCTATCAAAGAATCAAACAGCTCTGTCGGTTTAATGCTCATGCGGGACCAGATCGGAGAAGTCATTTCCGAAAACGGCGCTTATCTTACTTTTGCGCAGCGTGTGCAGATTGGTGAAAGTACGTATCTGGCGGTCGGCGTCAACGGCGGAATCAGTAAATATGTAGCCAACTATAGTTATATTCAGACACCTTCAAGCGCTGGTGATCCTGTCTTCACGGATCAAAACGATCTAAGGGGTAATTTCGGTGCTGGCGTGATGTTGTTCTCGGATAAATTCTACGCAGGGATCTCATCTCCTTTTTTCTTTTCCAGGAATATTTCAGCGGGAACAAACAGTGGAACTTCTCATAAACCGCATTTTATGGCGCAGGGCGGTTATCTCGCCAATTTGGGCGAATATGTAAAGTTTAAGCCTAACATGTTCGTAAAGTATGTAAGCGGATCACCCGTACAGGTTGACCTGAATGCTAATTTTCTGTTGAATGAAATCCTATGGCTGGGCGCATCATGGCGCTCTTTCGATTCATTTGACGCGATCGCTGAGATCCAGATCACTCCTAACATAGGCATCGGCTATTCCTACGATTTTACCACTACGGATCTTTCTGCGGTTGAAAAAGGGTCGCATGAGATCATGCTCAATTTTCGCCTTCCGGTTAAGGGGAGGGAATTCCCGAGATGTTATTTTTAGTAACAGCCTAAGATTTTCTGGTAGCAGGAGTCCGCATTAAAAAAAAGCCATCCGTGATCAGGGATGGCTTTTTTGTGCTTATTTAAATGACTCTTCCTCTTCGCGCGGCTCGTCCTGCTGCTGTTCGCGTTTGCGGCTACGCTGATTCAGGTCTTGTTTCCCAAAGCGGTAGCTGAGCGTCAGGTTGAACATGCGGCCCTGGAAGCGGCGCTCTGATTCCTGAATAAGATCGACGGTTTCGGTATACTGCGCCCAGCGACGTGTGTTGAACACATCACGCATGTTCAATGAGATGGCTGCAGCTTTGTTCTTCATGAAGTCGTAACGCAAACCCGCATCGAGGCCGAACATTTCCCTGGTCCTTCCTTGCGGAGAAACCCTTGGAGCCATGTAATGCGTATTGAACTGCGCTGAAATATTGTTAGGTAATTGCAAATTGCCGGTTAGGTTGGCATTCCAGTTAAAACCGCTTCGGCTCTGTATCTTATATTGCGGGTTGCCTTCAAATCTGGTGTGATACAAATTCACGTTTCCGGTTAAATTGAACCCTTTGACGATATCCGCACGAGCGATCAGCTCAAGGCCTGACGCCCTGTTCTTCGACAAGTTAAAGAACTGCATGATAGTACTTGAATCCGCTATGCCATTTATGGCGTTTGCAGGGTTGTTAATATTGTAGTCGACAACGAGGCTCCGGATGCTTTGTACCACATCGTTCACTTGTCTGAAATAAGCTGAGGAGGTCAGCGTAAAGGCATTCCAGTATTTGATATAGCTTAACTCGAACGAGTGGATATCTTCAGGGCGAAGGTTCGGATTTCCTACCCGGATATTATTGGGGTCGTCGATATCCATAAAGGGATTAACCTGCCATCCCCGCGGGCGGTTTACACGGCGGGTATAACTCAATTGCAGCTGCTGATCCTCCGTCATCTTGTTAGTTATAAACAAGCTCGGGTATAGTCTCAAATAATCAAGTTTGCCCTTTACAGAGCCTGAATTAAGGCCAACGTAGTTGGTGTTCAGATAAGCCTGCTCGGCTCTGAGTCCAACCTGAAATCCAAATTTATCAGTCAGCTGGTTTTGGTAGTTAGTGTAGACGGCATGAACGATGTCATCAAGGAAAAAGTCGTTCGTCAGGTTAACGTCAGGCTGAAAACGGTTCTGCGAAGGATCAAACGATTCAGAAAACTGTGATTCTTCGTCATTCCGGATGGTAGTACGGTAACCCGCTTCAAGCTTTTGTCTCTCCGTGAAAGGCAGCGTATAATCTACCTGAAAATTGTAATTGGTGGTAAACTCTTTATTGTCGGTTATGCGGCGGTCCACGGTATCGCGAATCACACCTGCAGGGGTATAGAAGTTTTGATTAAAGCGTTCCGAGCCATCCTCTTTGTCCTGTCCAAACTGGAAGTTAGCGGTAAGGTTTTCGCCCTTCCGCTTAAACTGGCGCGTGAAATCGAGATTCAGATCGTAGCCTTCATCCGTATCTTCACCTACGGTAGTTCTGAGACTGGAGCCGCTAATGTCCGGAATATTCTCGTAAAGGTAATTGATCCCTTCATTGCTCTCGCCATTGCGTAAGCTGACGTTACCTGACACACCAATAGTGGTTTTAGGGTTTAAGTAAAAATCACTGCCGAGTTTGAATGTGTGGTTGCTGTTCTCGCGCCGGCTGTCAGTATTATTGTTGATTAGCCGGTCACTGTTCAGGTACGTTGTATTGTTGAAGCCGCCGCCAACTCTGTTGCCGGTACGGTAGCTGTAATTGCCATATAGGTTGACTTTGGTATCACGATAGCTTAAATTGGAGCTCGCATTATAGCTGTCGTAACTGCCGGCAGTAAGCGACAGGGAACCGTTCAGTCCTATTTTTCGGTTTTTCTTTAAGACGATATTGATGATCCCGGATTGTCCTTCCGGGTCATATTTTGAGGACGGATTAGTGATCAGTTCGATGCTTTCGATCGCGCTGGCAGGTAATGATTGCAGGATGTTAGCAATATTTCCTCCGCCAATGGCAGAAGGTTTACCGTCGATCAGAACACGAACATTGTCGGCGCCTCTGAGGCTCACGTTCCCGTCGATATCTACTGAAACTGAAGGAACGTTGGCCAGAAGGTCGGTAGCAGTGCCGCCTTCGCTTACGAGGCTCTCCTTCACACTAAAAACCTTTCTGTCTAACCCAAGCTGGATGGCGCTGCGCTCGCTTTGGACAACCACCTCCTGCAATACATTGGTTGCACTCATGTTCAGCTTGACGGTTGCTGCGTCATAGTTGGGATTTGCAGCCGTTAAAGTGATGTTTTCTTTTGCAAAAGGCTCATACCCTACAAAACTTATTTTTAAAGTGTATGTGTCAAATGGAATATTTTCAAGCCGGAAATTTCCCTGAAGATCGGTTTGAGCGGCTTTTACTGTTTTGTTATCGGATCTTTTTACCAGCGCAACAGTTGCAAAATCGACCGGCTTGTTGCTTTTGGAATCGGTCACTGTTCCGGTGACTGTTCCGGTAGATGCACTCTGGGCGTATAAGCTGCTAACAATGGAGATTAGAAAAATGAAAACAACAAAACTTCTTACAATAATCTTCATGTGTAAAATTTAAATGGTGGAATAAATGGACAAGGTAAGGCAGATTAAGTTTAAGCCATGAGCCGTAACTTATTTATTACACTGAGTCACAGCGGGCGCTGGATCACTCAATAGATACGGTGAGTCCTTCCTGCTGCAGGATCTTGCGGTACACTTCGAGCTCAGTAAACGATCCTTCCAGGATAGCGCATTTACCTTCCGTGTGTACGGTCCAAGCGATTTTTTCAGCCTGGTGTTCATTATAGTCAAGGTATTTACCCAGGCAAAAAATGACATGCTCAAATGTGTTTACGTCATCATTCCACAGAATTAGCTGGTGGTTGGGTTTTAATGCAGATAAAATTTCTTCAAGTGTTAAAGTCTCTTCCTGTACCTCAGTGCTCATCGTGCAAAAATACGGATTAGCCATCAATTACCGCAGTAGCTTCTATCTCAATAAGTAAGTCAGGATCTATGAGGGCGCTGACTTCCACCATCGTTGTAACAGGTCTGATTTGGGCAAACACCTCGCCATGCGCGCGGCCGGCCGCCTCCCAATTTTTTATGTCTGTTACATACATGCGGGTTCGGACTACGTCATGCAGGGATGCGCCGGATTCGGATAGCGCTTTTTCAATTTTCTGAAGGATGTGCCGCGTTTGGATATATATGTCCTCTTTCCCGATAACCGTATCCCCTTCGGTTGAAGTTGTTCCCGCAACTTCAATGATGTTGCCGATTTTTACCGCTCTGCTGTAGCCGACAAGGTTTTCCCAAACAGCGCCGGATGAAATATTCACCCTCGCCATCAGCTGTTTTTTGTAGAGCGGATCATCGATTCAAGTGAATCCCACATCTCTGAGGGGATCGCTTCAAGACCGCTGAACTGGCCTGCACCCTGCAGCCATTCTCCGCCGTCAATTGTTATGACCTCACCATTGATATAGGACGAAAAATCAGAGATCAGATACGCTGCCAGATTGGCGAGCTCCTGATGATCGCCGGTTCGTTTCAATGGAACACGATCTTTAAAATCAAACTTCTTCGCAAGTTCACCAGGCAAAAGCCTCTCCCAGGCTCCTTTCGTAGGAAACGGTCCGGGCGCTATCGCATTGGTTCTGATTCCGTATTTACCCCACTCGACGGCAAGCGAACGTGTCATGGCTAAGACACCGCCTTTAGCAGCTGCAGAGGGCACTACATAGGCCGATCCGGTAAACGCATACGTAGTAACAATATTTAAAATTGTTCCGGGAATTTTTTCAGCAATCCAGTATTTCCCTGCGGCCAGCGAGCAGTTAGCCGACCCTTTCAGAACAATATCAATGATCGATGCGAAGGCATTAGCAGATAGTCGTTCTGTGGGTGAGATAAAGTTGCCGGCTGCGTTGTTTACCAGGGCATCTGCTTTGCCGAACGTAGCTATGGTTTGTTCAAACAGGTTCTGAACCTGAGCATAATCGCGCACGTCGCAAGCCAGCGGCAATACCTTTCCACCCGAAGCCTGCTGCATTTCAGCGGCTGCCTTTTCAAGAACATCGATCTTGCGACTGGTGATCACAAGATCAGCTCCCAGCGTTAGAAAGTATGATCCCATAGCGCGGCCCAAACCGGTACCGCCTCCTGTTACGATTATGGTTTTTCCTTTGAGAGAATCCTCTCTCAGCATCGGTTGCCGGCTCATGCTGAAGTTTTTTGTTGAAGGTTTTGGATAATGGTTTGTAAAATGGATCGGGTGGAAGGCGACCACCATTGCTTCAGCATCAAACTCAGGGTTTCGCTCTGATCCTTAGCGGATTTTTCGATCAGCTCCTTACGAAGGTTATACTTTGTTTCCTGCCACGTCTGGCGGTCGTACTGCAGATATTTCTTCATTTGCCGGTTGGCGGCAGTGAGCAGAGATGCCGGATGTACAATTTCTTCTATCAGGCCTGCGCCCCTGGCTTCCTCCGGCCCCATGAGTTTGCCTTCAAGCAGGAACTGGTAGGCGCGCGCATTGCCAAGCCAAAAAGCATACAGATGGAAAATGCTGTCGGGTACGATCAGGCCTACAGGCACTTCGTTTAAGCCGATAATGTACTTCCCTTCAGCCATGACCCGATAATCGCTGCACAATGCCAGCACACAACCGCCGGCAGGGCTATGGCCGCTAACCGCACTGATCAATGGTTTTTTAAAAGAAACTGCCGCTTTTACCAGATCGAGAAACGCGTTCCAAAAGCGTTCGATTTCAGTTTCATTGTAGTCGTAAAGTTCGATCAGGTCAAGACCTGCTGAAAAAAAGCCGTCCTGGCCGGTGAGAATTATTCCGCTGATGGCATCGTCATTCTGAATGTTCCCGAACATATCATGCAACTCCCGAACCATTTCGGCGTTTATTGCATTTGATCGTCCCCGGTTAAGTGTGATGAAGGCTACCCTGTCTTTTACAGTGGTTTGAATCGTGTTCATTAAGTGGTTATTTTACTTTGTATCTGTAAACTGCTCTTCCGATGTTGCCGTTTGCATCCACACCCTCTACAACTACTTTATAATCACCTGTGCCGTCGGCATTGAAGTACTCAAAATATGCTTTTCCCATCTGGTCAGTCACTACCTGCGGATTCCAATAGACCGTGGTCCGGAGATCCGCAATCTTAGTGTTTATTTCAGGATCATCATAATTTGGTGCATAAAACTCGCGGGATTTGTGTATTCCCTTTGGATGGTAACTGGCAACGCCGAGGGCGTAGCTTGAGTAACCCATATTTTGCTTTCCCCGTTTAGTTGTTATGATCAATACCCCACCTCCGCCTCTGAGACCATAGATGGCAGTGTTGCTGGCACTTTTCAATACCTCGATCGTTTCCACGTCCTTAGGATTTATCATGTTAAGATATGTCGGTTCGACATACATACCATCAAGAATCAGCTGCATGGGTACTAATCCTGTAAAGGATGAATACATATTCCGTGTGGCGTATGCTATGCCATTTTTAACCACTACGCCGGCCACGCGCCCCTGCAGGCACTGATCGAGTGAAAAACAGTTTTCCAGTTGGTCAGCCCGTATCACGCCATCGGCAACACCGGCACCATTTAAATTTGCCGATTCCTTCACAACGGGCTTTTTCTCGACCACCTTTACTTCGGAGAGCAGGATACTGCGTGTTGCCAGGCCGAATTTTCTTAATTCATCAAACTGCTTTCGGCTGTTCTTCAAGTAAGCAAGTATTGATCTGTTCACGTTAACTTCAACTTCGGGGAGATTTTTGCTCCTGGTAACCAGCTGCGGTGGAATATAATCGAGCGCGATCTCTACTTTTTTGCGGTCTTTGGCATTTCGCGCCTGTACGACGAACCTGGTACTGTCTGCAAAGTAAATATTGTCGAAGGTGAACCTGCCATTACTGTCTGTGATCGTATCTAACACGAAAACGTCGCCTGCTGACGAAAGCAGGGTGACTTTGCCTCCCGCCACCGGCTTTCCTTTAAGGTCTGTCACCTGGCCGCTTATCGACAGATCCCGTTCCGGCCTGAATGACAGTAGCGGAAACGCATCTGCCAGGATGCTTTTCCACGTGAAACGACGCCAGCCCTGGGTAAGAAGCAGGTTGTCAAGCTCACTGATCTTTTTTTGATCAACGTTGGTGAAGTAATAGTTTGGCTGTTCTACATACCCTTTGATATCAGATGATAACAGGAGGTTGGAGAGGATCGTGTTTTCGTAAATATCGTCAAAAGGTACTTTTGATTCGTCTACTACCGCCACAGAGAAGCTTCCTGTCTGAGGTTGCCCCTTCGAATCTTTTACAGTGAGCGAAAGCTGTGATCTCTGACGTTTGCTATATTCAGGGTCGCCATTGACAGTAATATCCAGCTGGTCGGAATTGTCAATAAAGACAAGCCGCTCGGAAACAGGTTCATTTTGCGATGAGAATAACGTCAAATGAAGGATGCCCGTAGAAAAGCGGTTTTTTGGAACGGTGGCATTATAGGTTGTCTTTTTACTGCTGTCGGATTTGCTTTTGGAGACATAGCTTACCACTCCGTTGGTATGCCCAACAATGGTCACTTGTCCGTTTCCGGCCAAAGAAGGCGACATGGACACTTCGATCATCAGGTTTTCAGGGTGCGCATTATTTGCCGACAGTACATAGCCTTCGTTCAGGGCTTTAGGAAGGTCATATATCTTTTCGGAGCCATCCTCATATATAACAGTAGCCTTATATGATTTTCCATTTTGCGGAGTCAGCCCAAAAACGCCCATTCCGGCATGCTGAGAACTGAAGTTCGCTACTTTAGTGTTGCTTTCATCGGAAATGTACCCGCTGACATTGATGCCGAGGCCATCGGCTCCTACAGCTTTAAAGGCCACCCTTGAGCGTATACCTTCAACTAATTCGCCTCCCTCTGGAAAAAACTGGACCGTGGCATTATTTGACGTCGATTTAACAGGGAAACTCTTGTTGACTTCTACCTTGTCGTTAATTTTTAAGCGGGTGTTGATCTCTCCGGTTTTAAGCAGCCACGGCTGGTTATTCGTAAAGGTGAGCTGGATGCGTCCATCGCGGTCGGTCGTCGCCTTACCCTTGCCCATGTTCCGGAATTCAAGCTGTACATCATAATTTACTTCCCGGTTGGCAACGGGCTTGCCTTCCCAGTCGGTATAGCGGATATCGGCTACTACTTTTTCTGCGTTCCCTTTTTTAGAAAAGCTATATGAAACGTCCGTTATGTAATCGTTTGAAAGCACGTTACCAATGGTGATCGTTTTATCGAAAAAGAAATCTTCGCCAAAATTTCTCATCCACGTCGTATACGCCCGTATGCGGTAATTGCCTTCGCCGAGGCTGTCAGATAAGTGGAAGTTGCCCCAGCCAAGTCCGTCTGTCAATGTAAGGCGCGCCGATTGTTTCACAGCGTCTTTGCCGTCGATCAGTTCGACATAGAGGATCTTACTGTTATTACTAAGCTGATTTCGTTCACTATTTACAACGTACGCCTTGAACCAGATGTCATCGCCGATGGCGTAATAAGGCTTATCAAGGTGAATGTGAACTTTCTCCTGCGGGTAGCTGCTTCGTAGTCGTTCGAGTTTTTCAAGGATATTTTTAACGGGATCCGTATCGGTAAAACCCGCTGCCAGCACGGCCAGCAGCATGGTGACAACTAAGAGGCGTGGTTTCATAAAACGGTTAATAGACTTCAATTTACAAAAAATGAAGCGTATTATCTATTAACCTCGCTGAATCAAAATGTGTTTTTCCACATCATGCTTTCTACCGGCCTTGTCGTTTTGTTGTTGTACTTGGCGTTTCCTTTGGAGTTGTACATGGTTTCAATATCACCTTCGACCTGAAAATAGATGAGCTGGCCGATGGGCATTCCGGCATAAATCCTTACGGGCTGTGCCACCGAAATTTCTAATGTCCAGGTATTGCAAAAACCGACGTCACCCTTCCCGGCAGTAGCGTGTATGTCGATCCCGAGACGGCCGGTGCTCGACTTTCCCTCAAGAAAGGGAACATGATTATGTGTTTCGGTATATTCCATTGTTACACCCAGGTATAACGTATCGGGCTGAAGTACAAAACCGGACTTCGGAATTTCAAAGTGTTCGATCTGATTATGCGCTTTTGCATCAAGCACGCGATCCGTATATGTCGCCAGATATTTACCTAAATGAACATCGTATGAGTTGGTGCCAAGGCATTCGCGGCGGAATGGTTCGATGATGATGGAACCTTTATTAATTTCTTCCAAAATCCGCTTGTCGGAAAGTATCATAAATAAGGATAGGTTTGGCCTAAATTATGATTAATTTGAGATACTTTTATTGCCAACTTTAAATTAACGATGGGGGTAGTGTATCAAAAGCAACTGGACGAACATACGGCAATTGCTTTATGGAAAATTGAAGAAACAGCGGAGGAGCTATACCAGCGGCTTCAGTTGAAGCAACATGAGAAGGAGTACCTGGAAACGTTGAATAATGGCAAAAGAAACATTCACTGGCTGGGCACGAGAGTGCTGCTTCGTAAGATGCTCAATACCGACCAGTATATTGATATGGGCGTTGATGAACACGGAAAGCCTTATTTAAAGAATTTTCCCCAGCATATTTCGCTAAGCCATTCTTTTGACTATGCGGCGGTGATGATCAGTGACAGGAAGGAAGTTGGAATTGACATCGAGATCGTCAAGGAAAAGATCGAGCGGATCGCCCATAAGTTCCTTAGTCCTGAAGAGCTCGGTTTCATTGATGCCGGGAACCCGGTGGATCACTTATACATTTGCTGGTGTGCCAAGGAAGCGGTTTATAAACTTCACGGAAAAAAGAACGTTTCATTTTTACATGATATCCGCCTTAGCCCTTTTTCCTGTTGTGAAGAAGGTGCTTTTGAGGCATCGTTGACCACTTCGGATGTTTCGAGGTCGTTCCGGGTTTTTTACGAGAAGTATCAGAATTATATGATAGGTTATGCAATAGATACGGATGGGACCAAATAAGAACGTTTCTTTTCAGGATTGGGGTTTGGTTGACTACCAGGAGGCATGGGACAGGCAGGAACAGCTGTTTGCCGAAACGGTACAGTTAAAAACAGAGAACCGGACCAACGGAACCACTTTGCCTACTCCCAATTATCTGGTGTTTGTTGAACATCCGCACGTGTATACGCTGGGTAAAAGCGGAAAGACTGAAAATCTCTTGCTGGATGAGAAGGGACTGCGCGAAAAACATGCAAGTTTTTATAAGATAAACCGCGGGGGGGATATCACCTATCATGGTCCAGGACAAATTGTAGGCTATCCTATCCTGGATCTGGATAACTTCTTTACGGATATTCACCTGTATCTTCGAACGCTTGAAGAAGCGATCATTCTGACACTTAAGGAGTATGGAATCGAAGCCGGCAGGTATCCCGGTTACACCGGGGTGTGGCTCGATCCAGATAACGAAAAGGCCCGGAAGATCTGTGCAATGGGAGTGCGGTGCAGCCGCTGGGTGACGATGCATGGTTTTGCCTTCAATGTGAACGCAGACCTCGGATACTTTAAAAACATTGTTCCCTGCGGGATCGATGACAAGGACGTTACTTCTATGCAGCGGGAGCTTGGACGGCAGGTTGATATCGAAGCGGTAAAGTCTGTTTTAAAGGGAAAGATCAGTGAATTGTTTGATATGAAGCTGTGATGACGGCACCGGCGCGATTCAGATATCTTGCTTTAGGCGATTCGTATACGATAGGCGAAGGGGTTACACCAACTGAAGCCTTTCCTTTTCAGCTTGCCGATCAGCTCAATACTGACACGGCCCCCGGGGTCACTGTTATTGCCCGAACGGGCTGGACAACCGATGAGCTGATGGGAGCGGTTGCCGAACAAGATCTACCCAATACTTTCGATCTGGTAACTCTCCTGATAGGCGTGAATAACCAATACAGGGGTTATTCGTTGACGGTTTATCGGGAAGAGTTTAAAGCGTTGCTGAAGCGTGCCATCCAATTTGCCGGGGACCAGAGAAACCGGGTAGTGGTTCTGTCAATTCCCGATTGGGGCGTAACTCCCTTTGCAAAAAAGGAAAGCCGAACGGCGGCTCAGATATCATCGGAGATCGAACGGTTCAACTCTATAAACAGAGAAGAAAGTGAAAGGGAAGGAGTTGTCTATATCAATATTACCCCTGTATCGCGGCAGGCTTTTACCGATCCTACCCTTCTCGCCCCCGATGGTCTCCATCCATCAGGCAGGATGTACAGTTTATGGGTAGGGCAAATGCTGTCATGTCCGGCATTTCCTGACATCTTCTTTAAGGATAAGCCCGTAGCAAAAAATAAATTGAAACCTTAATTAAAGTCTTTCGTAATCAAGAAGAAAACTTGTTGCGTATCGATGAAAATCTCTACTCTTAACGTGGCGGCTTCGCTGCTTTTATTTGCATCTCTTTTTACGTCCTGCTCCGAAACGGCAGATGTTGCGCCTGTACAGGCTGAGGAATCCACCGCCCGATTATTGTCAAAGAATTTTTCTGTACAGTCTGTGGAGGAGAATGTTGATGTGTCATCAAAGATATATTCCGCCGCGGGCACTTCGGTCAGTCATGAAAACAAAGCATTCGATTTCACGAAAGCTACCGTAATATCATACCACAACAGCAGTTACACGGTTGTGGCTGTTCCATCCTCTGCAGACAGTACGAAGCAAGTCGTGTATAAAGCATATAAGAGAAACGGGAGGATCGAAATTTCCGGTGCTTTCAACCTTGAAGTGAATGTGAACAAGACCGGAAATGGATTTGTAGCGTATTCAGATGGCAGCTCTGCTGTACGCCTGGATTTTGCAAATTTCAAGATCGCAAAAACTACGATAGATGCGGTTTCCAAAACTAAAGCGTCCGGCAATTCCACAAGTGCGGCAAGCATCTGTGATAAGAACAGCGGTGAGTCTTTCAGCAGCTGCTACTCGCGCCAGGTTGATCAGATCTGCGACGGATGGCTGGGATGTGCTTCACTTGCGTTCCCTGCAACACATACCGTTATTGCTGCTTCTTGTTCTTGTATAGGCTAAAAAGACAATCAGATATTGTGCATTTGAAGATCAGGACAATTTACGTGCTTCTGCTGTTAGGATATCCCTTCATTATGATCGGAGCCTATCTGAAGATCAAGAGTGATACTGTTTACGCAGATATTACCTTTTTGATCGGGATTTGCTTCAGTATCTGGGTTACGATACTCCTTCTGAGGAAGGCAACGAAGTAGGACAAGTTTTAACAAGGCAGAATAAAAAAACCGGCTTCCAAGCCGGTTTTTTTATTTATCATGAGGCCTGATGTTGTATTACATCATTCCGCCCATGCCGCCGCCCATTGGAGGCATTCCGGCACCAGCTTTCTCATCTTCCGGTTCGTCCGCTAACACACACTCGGTTGTTAACAGCATAGAAGAGATAGAAGCAGCGTTCTCTAAGGCAACACGTGATACTTTAGTAGGATCGATTACACCAGCACCGATCAGGTTTTCGTAAACATCGGTACGAGCATTATAACCGAAGTCAGCTGTTCCTTCTTTTACTTTCTGAACGATGATAGATCCTTCGATGCCCGCGTTCTCGCAGATCTGACGAAGTGGCTCTTCGATAGCGCGTTTAACGATCGCGATACCGGTGGTTTCGTCATCGTTAGCTCCTTTCAGGCCCTCTAAGGCTTCGATAGCACGGATGAAAGCAACACCACCACCGGCAACGATACCTTCTTCAACAGCCGCACGGGTTGCATGTAAAGCATCATCTACACGGTCTTTCTTCTCTTTCATTTCTACTTCAGTAGCAGCACCCACGTAAAGGACAGCAACACCACCAGCTAATTTAGCAAGACGCTCCTGTAACTTTTCGCGATCATAATCTGAAGTTGTGGTTTCGATCTGAGCTTTGATCTGATTAACGCGGGCTTTGATATCATCCGACTGACCTGCTCCGTTGATAACAGTGGTGTTGTCTTTGTCAACAACTACTTTCTCAGCCTGACCCAGGTAAGAAAGATCAGCGTTCTCTAGTTTGTAACCTCTTTCTTCAGAAATAACGGTACCTCCGGTTAAGATCGCGATATCTTCCAGCATCGCTTTACGACGGTCGCCGAAACCCGGAGCTTTAACAGCAACAACTTTCAGGGAGCCGCGGATCTTGTTAACTACAAGTGTAGCCAGTGCTTCGCCATCAAGGTCTTCAGAGATGATCAGTAATGGTTTGCCGGTTTGTACTTGTTTTTCTAAAACAGGTAGCAATTCTTTCATGCTGCTGATCTTTTTGTCGTAGATCAGGATGTAAGGGTTTTCTAATTCAGCTTCCATCTTATCGGCATTGGTTACGAAGTATGGAGACAGGTAACCGCGGTCAAACTGCATACCTTCTACAGTCTTAACCTCAGTTTCAGTTCCTTTCGCTTCTTCAACAGTGATGACACCGTCTTTACCGACTTTACCCATTGCCTCAGCAATCAGCGAACCGATAACTTCATCGTTATTGGCTGAAATTGAAGCAACCTGTTTGATCTTGTTGTTATCTTCGCCAACAGTTTGCGACTGGCTTTTCAGGTTAGCAACAACCGCGCTAACCGCTTTGTCGATACCACGTTTCAAATCCATCGGATTTGCACCGGCAGCAACGTTTTTAATACCTGCAGTTACGATTGCCTGGGCCAGAACCGTTGCAGTCGTTGTGCCGTCTCCGGCGATGTCAGCAGTTTTGGAAGCGACTTCTTTAACCATCTGAGCACCCATGTTTTCAAGAGGCTCTTTCAATTCGATCTCTTTAGCTACGGTAACACCGTCTTTAGTGATTGCCGGAGAACCGAATTTCTTGTCGATAATTACGTTACGACCTTTTGGTCCTAAAGTTACTTTAACTGCGTTTGCTAAAGTGTCAACACCTCTTTTCAGGGCGTCGCGTGCTTCAACGTTGTATTTAACTTGTTTTGCCATTTTGTGAGATTTTAGCTTTGAGAATTCAGATTTTGGCTCGCGCCGGATCTAAACCCCGGTTTGTAATTCTTCTTTGCTTGTTTAAATGGATACTGGTTTTTTGACATGTGATACTCTCATATCTAAAGTCAATATCTCTTACAGGACCGCGTAAATGTCAGATTCACGCATGATTAAATATTCTTTGCCTTCGTAGGTGATCTCAGTTCCGGCATATTTGCCATATAATACCTCGTCACCAACTTTAACCGTCAAAGGCTCATCTTTTTTGCCATCACCAACGGCAACTACTGTTCCTCTCTGAGGCTTTTCTTTTGCAGTGTCAGGGATGTAAATGCCTGATGCAGTTTTCTCTTCTGCAGGAGCAGCTTCAACCACTACTCTGTCTGCGATGGGTTTAATATTCAATGCCATAGTAATTATGTTGTTATTTATTAGTTTGCTCTCGTTCTTCAGTTTCTGTGCCAACCCATCATTTCATATTCGTTGTTGTCAAAATTTCACTTTTCATTAACCCGGATTAGCGATAAATGTTCGGCCGGTGTCAGGATGTCAGTGCAGTGTCAGCGAAATAAAAAAGGCTTTCCGGTGGGAAAGCCTTTTTCGGGGATGATCCTTTGTTTATTTTTTTGTGGAA
>DASWXL010000055.1:0-12238 GCA_036405495.1 Sphingobacteriaceae bacterium
GAGATCACCCACGTGAACCTGAACGACAATTCGATCGAAGGGATCAGGGTAAAAGGTAAACCGGCATTTTCGGTGCAGTATCACCCGGAATCATCACCTGGCCCGCATGATTCACGCTACCTGTTTGACGACTTTGTTGACCTCATCAAAGCCGGAAAGTAATTACAACAGGTCCGCGAAATTTTTGTTAATGAACAAAAAGAGTATTTTTGATTAATACCCGAATAGTTAGTGTTTATAAAACACTAACTATTTTTATTTTCGCAATATCAATTTAAAATAAACCCACAATAATGAGCTTAATTTTAGACGTACATGCCCGCCAGATACTCGACTCCCGCGGGAACCCAACTGTAGAGGTTGATGTAATTACCGAAAATGGTATCATTGGCCGTGCTGCTGTACCATCAGGTGCTTCGACCGGAACCCATGAGGCCGTAGAACTTCGCGACAATGACAAAGGCACCTATATGGGGAAAGGTGTTTTGAAGGCGGTTGAAAATGTAAACGAAAAATTAGCTAAGGAACTGCAGGGCATCGATGTGTTCGAACAGAACAAGATCGACCAGCTGATGCTTCAGATCGACGGTACGGAGAACAAGGGTAACATTGGTGCAAACGCTATTTTAGGTGTATCGCTGGCCGTTGCAAAGGCTGCTGCACAGGAAAGCCGTCAGCCGCTCTACCGCTACATCGGTGGAGTAAATGCCAACACACTGCCTATCCCGATGATGAATATCATTAATGGCGGCTCACATTCTGACGCTCCAATCGCTTTCCAGGAGTTTATGATCATGCCTGCGGGCGCTCCTTCATTCTCCGAAGCATTGCGCTGGGGCACCGAGGTCTTCCACAACCTGAAAAAGATCCTGCACGACAGAGGCCTTTCTACCGCCGTAGGCGATGAAGGCGGATTTGCACCTGCCTTTGAAGGCACGGAGGATGCGGCTGAAACCATTTTGAAGGCTATTGAAAAAGCCGGCTACAAACCTGGCGTGGACATATTCCTGGCACTCGACTGTGCTTCTTCCGAATTCTATAAAGACGGTAAATACGACTATACCAAATTTGAAGGGGCTAAAGGTGCCATCCGCACCAGTGCCGAACAGGTCGACTATCTGACGCAGCTTACTGAGAAGTATCCTATCATTTCCATCGAAGACGGCATGGACGAGAACGACTGGGACGGCTGGAAAGCATTGACCGAAAGGATCGGCGATAAAGTGCAGCTGGTTGGCGACGACCTGTTCGTGACCAACGTTAAGCGTTTGCAACAAGGTATTGACACCGATACAGCGAATTCGATCCTGGTAAAAGTGAACCAGATCGGTTCACTTACCGAAACCATTAATGCGGTCTCGCTGGCACAGAACAGCGGTTATACTTCCGTAATGAGCCACCGTTCGGGTGAAACAGAAGACTATACCATCGCCGACCTGGCAGTGGCGCTGAACTGCGGACAGATCAAAACCGGATCGGCTTCACGTTCCGACAGGATCGCCAAATACAATCAGCTTCTTCGTATAGAGGAAGAACTTGGTTCAGCAGCAAGATTTATCGGGAAAGACTTCAAATTCTTAAAGAAATAACGGGTATTTTGCCTAAACAAATTGCGGCCATCTTTAGTTCCTAAAGGTGGCCGTTTTGTTTTAAAACCTTAACTTTCAACACCATGAAAAAGCTTCTGATACCGGTATTACTGCTTGCCGGACTTTCCGGACGACTCGCCAATGCGCAGGATAACGATCAGAAACGTTACCTGAACGATGCTTTACTGCAAAAGGTTTGGGAAACGGATGCCGTATTGACTACTGCCGAATCGGTGTTATACGACGGAGGCAGTAACACATTGTTTGTCAGTAACATTAACGGTGAGCCTGTAGCCAAAGACGGTAACGGCTTTATATCCATGCTGGACACAACCGGAAAAGTCAGGAACTTAAAATGGGCAACCGGCCTGAATGCGCCAAAGGGAATGGCTGTCATGGACGGCAAGCTCTATGTGTCGGATGTCGACGAGCTGGTGGAGATCAGCCTTAACAGCGGTAACATCAGCAAACGTTATCCTGTAAAAGGTGCGACGTTTCTGAACGACGTGGCCACCGATGGCAAGCGGATCGTCGTTTCCGACTCGCGGACCGGCAAGATCCATGAACTGAAGAACGGCGATATGGTGATGCTCAAAGACGGCCAGGCGGGGATCAATGGCCTTGCATTCAGCAGCGAAGGCGTACTGTACAGCCTCGACAAAACAGGCGTCGTTGAACACGGTTCGGGTTCCACCCGGATCGTCAATAAAGTGGTCACTGGCGGCGACGGCCTGATCATTCTTAAAGACAATACATTTATTGTAAGCCGCTGGCAGGGTGAGATCTATCTCGTCAGCAACGGCATGGAGAAGCTCCTGCTTGACACCAAAGCGCAAAAGTCAAATACAGCCGACATCGAATACCTTTCGCAGACGAATCTCCTTCTGGTACCGACGTTCGCAAAGGACCGGGTGGTTGCCTACCGGCTTGAGTTTTGATGTTTTTCGGCACGGGCGTAAAAAACTTCCGATGTTTTTTATTTCCTTTGTTCTATGAACCGTTTCATCAGCCTCATTAAGAACAAATACCTGATCGCTACCACCGCTTTCCTGGTCTGGATGCTGTTCTTTGACCGGAACGATTTCATGTCGCAGTACGAGTACCAGAGCCAGCTGAATAAACTTGAAGAGGAAAAAGAATTCTATCTGAAAGAGACCGAACAGGTGAGGAAAGACCTCAAAGAATTAACGACCAACCAGAAACAGCTTGAAAAATTCGCCAGGGAAAAGTACCTGATGAAAAAGGAAAATGAGGACGTTTTCGTCATCGTAAAAGAAGAAAAGGAAGAAAAAAAATCGATCTTCTAAAACGGGTCACCCAAACTACCTTACTTCAAACTGTACCATTTTACTCAACGGCTGCCCGTCCTTAGTGATCCCATTGATGCTAACGGTATATTTCCCTGCCTGATCGGAAGTATAAAAGCTAATGGTAGCTTTCCCGCTTTTGTCTGTCTTTATCTCGGGCGACCAGTACAGAACATTCCTGAAATCCGGTATGCGCGAGGAAGATTCCTGTGGCGTATCGTATTGAGGCGAATAGAACTCCCGCTTTACCTGCATCCCTTCATAGTTAAGTACGGTGGCATCCGGACTGATCTCAAAACCTGAAAGATCACCTTTATACGTTGTGAAATTGACTATGCTGTTAAAAGCTACCGGGCCGAAAAAATAGTTCCGGTTTACAACCTCGATCTTTTCAACCTTTGCCGGGTCATAGCCGATGATCTTATTGCCCCTGTCAAAAACAGGCACGCCGTCTAAAAGCAGAAATGGCTCGTTCAGCTGATATGAACCGTTTGATGATACCGGGACCCATAAATTAAAGTCCTTGCGGTTCCGGCTAACCACAACCTCAGCAACATACTCACGCAACACCTCTTCCATCGTATTAAATCGTGTAAAATGGTCAAGCATGTACTTTTTATCCGGTGAAGCATAAAATGCCGAACTATCGATCTCAGGGTGATGGAATATCTTCATCTGGCTTCCAGAATATATGTTCCGAACCTGCATATTGACGCTTTCTGTCAGTAACCATTCTGACGGAACGCTGTGAGCTTTGAACGATGTCCGCTTCGACCCGGAAGCCGGCTCTGAAAAAGGAGAACTGATCTCGATACGGTATAAACTGTCCTGGCTGGTATTGGTCTGAACAACGATCTCATTCGACCCGTAAAATTCCCGGGTAAAATACCTGACCAGGCCACCCGGACCACTTTTTGACGGATATAGCTGAATTCTCTTTCCCGGCACAGACAAGTAAGTTATTATATCCTCCACACCCGCACCGGTCTTTTTGTCGATAACCCGGCCACTGATAATGTGTCCCTGATACTCCGGCAGATGCTTTGGAGAAAACCGGTTGCTGCCCAGAATATGCTCCCAGCTAAAACGCCGCCATCCATGCGTTAGCATCAGGTTATCAAGAGCTTCGTTTGATTCAGCACTGTTGTGTAAAACATAATACTCAGGTGATTCAATATTACCTTTCAGATCAGAGCTCAGCCATAAGTAACTGAAAATATCACCTTGAGCTGGCCCTACTGATGCACTCCCATCGTAAACGGCGACCGAAAGGTCCGCCTCATGGCCGGTTTGCCGGTTGTCCACAGCAGACATACCGATCGTTACTTTCTTCCTTCGGGCGTACACCGGCTGATCAGGTGAAGCATCTAAAATGACGCCCGGTTCAGGCCGCCGGAAGTACAGACGCTCACTTACCGGAATCCCGGCACTGTTGAATAAGGTCAGATGAGAGATGCCCGGCGCGAATGCATCCTTACTGATCGAAAACGTTGCCTGCCCGTTGCTCAACGCCTTCTTTTCGGCAGCGACAGTCTGTTGCCTGGTATGGACAAAAAGAAAAACCTCCTGATCGGCCTGAACCTTTGCTGACTGAACACTCACTTCCGCGTACCCGCCCTTGTCTGTTAAATTCATCACATAACCTTCAGGGTGGGCGGCCGGCAATTCCTTAACAAAGGTATTACCATCGGGGAGCCTGATAACGGCCTTGTAGGTATCACCCGGCCGCGGTGTAAAAGGAAAGCTTCCTATGCCAAAACGTAAGGGGCGAAACCGCGAAACCGTGTCGCTCCTCTGGTCGACGATACACCCTTCAAATGCTATCCCCCGCCCTTCTTCATCAATTGCCCTAAACGCCATCTTACTCGTCATGCCTTCGACCAGGTTTCCGCCTTCTGGAAAGAAGTCGATATCGTAGTCTTTAGCCGTTCCGGTGTTAGCTGAATTCCCCGCACTTAAGGAATTGACAATGGTCACCTGCTTTCTGAAAAAATAGCCTGCATCCGAGTTCTTCATCCATGATGTGTAGGCCCTGATCTCGTAGCTGCCCGAAATAAGCGATAACGGAAGGAAAAATGATCCGCTTCCAGACCCGTTGTTAAGATCTACTTTTGTTTGAAGTACCGCTTTTTGGCTCGCATCGACCAGCTCCAGGTAACACACTTTACTAAGATTCGCCGGTTTATGAAATGTCCCGTCGACGTTATAGATCTTGAACCACATGATCTCGCCGGCCAGGTAAAAACTCTTGTCGTTGTGTACAAAAACTTTTTCCTGCAGGTTGGCTTTCCGGTGTTTATCAAATCTTTCAGTGATCGTCGCTGGTTTATCAGTTTGGGAATATCCCCCAAAACATACAAAAAGCAACAGCAAGCCTGTAATTAACTGTTTCAAGTGGTTGTTTGACAATTCAGACATAGCAAAAATATGGTTACCAAAAGGCTGGTTTAATACTGCTTCCGGTGATCCGGCAGTCCATGCACACGGAATTTGAATAATAATAGCCCACAATTTCGCCACCATTAGAATATTCCTCACTGATAGGTATGTTATCTCCACGGCTGAACACATTCTTCAAACTATCGGGATGGCGCAGCACATATCCGGTTTCACAGCCGAGAGAATAATTCCACTGCCGAACGTCAGAACGCCTGATAAAGATTCGTTTTTCAGACACCGGGGCGATCGATATATACCCGATAACCGGTTCATCGGGGTTAGTAATACAGCGGATATTACCCCGCGCCTCCGAAGGCTGCGGATCGAATACCGACCCCATCTGTTCTGAATTCTTTTTCATACGCTGCAAATATTCGAACGCCGGGCGGGTCAATGCGTACTGACGCACAAGGATACTGTATCTTACGCCAAGCTTTTCAGTAGCAGCAGGAATATGGACCAATGGAAAATCAGAAATCACATCACTGCTTAAGTTTGCGGATGAAGAGACCAGAATATTCGTCGATCTTGCCGTTTTCCAGCAAGTATACATCTGATTGGCCTCAACCGTGTCCCTCGGATCGAGCCTTAAATTAACTCCCGCGTTAACAACTTTGAAGTTCGAATAATCATAAGACCGCGTTTCCCAGGTTTCCTCATAATCCCACATGTAATATCGGGTATTGTTGCCGG
Source organism: Sphingobacteriaceae bacterium (assembly GCA_036405495.1). Lineage (GTDB taxonomy): Bacteria > Bacteroidota > Bacteroidia > Sphingobacteriales > Sphingobacteriaceae > DASWTL01. The sequence goes on from DASWXL010000055.1 coordinate 6,029, forward strand.
GATCATGTGTATCGACAGAAATGCTGACCCCTTTATCATCCCGGACCCATTCCACATTATCGATCGCAGGGGTAGCCTGCGCTGTGGTAAAATCCGAAAGATATTCCTTACCGCCCGGAATGGTAATCCTCAGCCGGTATTTCTGTCCGATGGCAAGGTTCAGATGAGGTATCGTGTACACCCCATTGCCTTCGTCCGTTGATGGAAAAATCGAACTGTCCTCACCTTCTACCCGTACTTCGGCCCCTGGTAAATTTTTTATCTTGTTATTGTCCGAGATCTGAAGAGATTGCGAAAGCCGGATGGTGGAAGTACCTGTTGTGCTGATTATCCCTTCCACTACAAGATAAGAACCAGACCCGCTTTCCACAGACGGATCAAAAGGCTCCTTGCAGCACAGCAATTGCAATACGGTTACAACAACCAGAAAATTTCTGCCGAACTTCATTAAAACTTGATATTATAATTGATAAACGGAATTGCGCTGCCGAAGATGGATAACTTATATCCCTTGATCACACCTCCTTCAGATGTGAAATATGTAGAGTACGCGTTCTTGCGGCCGGTAACATTGTATATGCCAAAGGTCCAGTAATTATGCGCAACCTGGTATACCTTGTGATTGCCTGCAATATTTAAAGACAGATCCGCACGTAAGTAATCCGGTATGCGGTATGCATTCCGGTCCGAATAGAGGGCTCGTAAAGAACCATTGTAATAGTATTTGCCTATGGGGAGAGTAATTGGCCGCCCGGTGCTGTAGGTAGTATTCAATGAAAGGCTTACCCTGTGCGAAAAGCGATAGTTGCCGATCAGAGTAAAATCATGCGGTTTATCATAAGTGGACGGATAATATTCGCCCCGGTTTATCACCTCGCCGGCATTTTCATCATCCATCCTGAGCAAAGTACGCGAGTAGGCATAACTCATCCAGCCATTCAGCTTGCCGGTCAGCTTCTTGATCATCACCTCTGCGCCGTATGCCTTACCGCGGGCATTAAAGACCGCAGTCTCGATATCGTGGTTAAGCACAAGTGTTGCGCCGCTTTTGTAGTCCAGGTAATCCTTCAGGTTCTTAAAATACACTTCAGCGGAAGTCTCGATGGTATTGGACTTAAAGTTCTTATATAATCCGATCGCTATCTGGTCTCCATATTGAGGCTTGATATTAGGATCACTAAGCTTCCAGATATCAGTAGGCGAGACAGCGGTAGTATTCGACAGCATATGAACGTACTGCCGCAGTGTGTTATAGCCCGCTTTGACAGACAGATCGTCTGTTATTGAGTAGCGTGCCGAAAGCCTGAACTCTGGTCCATGATAAGTATGGATGAGATCACCTCTGCCGTAAGCACGGTTTCCCGTCAGGGTAGTTTCATCTTTTGGAAGATTCGGAGCATAAGTGTTTATTGACTGCGGCCCCAGGTAATTGAACAGCGAATACCGTAACCCAAAGTCGACAGACAGCCGGCTGGTTACATCGTAGCGATTGCCAAAATACACCGCACTTTCTAGTGCCTGCTCTTCGTCCACTACATCCGGGATTATCAGTGACTCCTGTCCTAACGGGGAAAACGTTCCGGGATGTAAGCCATACCGGATCGAGCTGAATCCAAAGTCTATTGTATGTCCTGGATTCCGGTAGTAACTAAAATCAGCCTTTGCGTTCAGCTGATTTATATCGAAGCTCAGGTTGAAAGCATTAACGGGATTTTTGTCCGAATAATTCTCGTACTCATAACGATCATATCCTGTTGTGAAATGGCCTACCAGCTTATTATTAAAGACATGTTTCCATTTCAATGAGATATTCTTGTTACTGTAGCCGTATAAGGTGTCGCTGTTCAGATTGGATTGGTCGTTACTCATGTATCCCGTCAGGTAAACATCATTATTTTCATTTACCCGGTGGTTCAGATGCACATTAAGATCGTTAAAGGAAGCTTTGCTGTTCCTGTAGCCCGATCTTGCCGGTAAAGCTTTTAACAGCCAGTTAGAATAAGTTGTACGTGCCCCGACGATGAACGAGCTCCTGTCTTTAATGAGGGGCCCTTCCAAATTTATCCTGCTTGTCAACAGTCCAAGCCCTGCCGTCCCGGTTATCTCTTTTTTATTTCCCTCACGGCTGTTAACCTCAAGTACGGATGACAGCCGACCTCCGTATTTGGAAGGTATGCTGCTTTTATAAAGCTCAACGTCTTTAACAACTTCCGGATTAAACGCAGAGAACAAACCGAAAAAGTGAGAAGGGTTATAGATCGTTGCGTCATTAAACAGGATCAGGTTTTGATCAACGGCGCCACCTCTTACATTAAATCCGGTACTGGCCTCGCCGGCCGACTTTACTCCCGGTAATGTCAGTACTGTCCTCAACACGTCCGCTTCACCGAATACAGCCGGCACTTGCTTGATGGTAGCTATGTTTATCTTCTCGAGCCCCATCTGCACGCTCTTCACGTTGGCTGCATTCTCGGCCGAAATGACCACCTCCCGCAGCGATGTCACCTGAGGCTGTATTTCAAGGTTCAGCTTACCATCAGCATACAGCATAACCTGGCGCCGTGTATTCCTGATACCAATGCCGCGTATCATTAAGGTATGCCTTCCCTTTGGTATTGTCAGAGCGTAATAACCAAACTGGTCGGTGGTAGTGCCCAGCCTTGGCTGTTCTATAAAGACCGCAGCTCCGATCACCGGCTCTCCGGTCTTGGCATCAACAGCATAACCCGCCAATGTTGCATTTCCCGTAACCGAAGCCGTCTGCATGCCAATTTCGTACAGTTTGTTCTCGAGAGAAGCTTTGGGTACTTCGATCGTTTTGTTTGACGAAAGATCCGCGAGGTCTACGCCGGGCCCTGTTTCCGCCGGCTTCGCAGCCGGAAACAGGTGAACCGGAAGGCTGGTATCTATCTTACGTCCCTTTGTGAAGAAGATGCGGTTCTGGTCAATTGCCCAGTAATAACCAGTATTCTTGAACAGCCTTTCAAAGACCTCCTGAAGAGGCTTATCATTTACGCTTATGTTAACCCGCAGACTGTCAAAGCCGGCTGGGTCGTAATAAAAGTTGTAATCCGTCTTCTTCTCAAGTTGCTCTATAAACTCGTCAAAAGAGATATCATTAAAAGTTCCGGTGACCGGTCTGGTTTGCGCTGTAACATCAGCGGTACTTCCTGCGAAAAAAAGCAACAGGTACAACAAGAATAGGTTCCTCATTTCCTGGTCACATTGTCGTAATAAGCCAGGATCTTTACCATTGACCCTTCACGGCTACGCCTGAAACTTAATTTATTAGTCTTCATAAACTGCTGGATTCCCCGGTGCTTGTCATGGAGTATCTTTTTGATCGCAGAAGGCTTTCTAAACCGGTGAACACTGCCGTCTTTCAGAACATAATATTGATCATTATTCCATTGAACAGCAGTTTTTGCCGTCATTTCATCAATCACCTGCGTGGCACTTTTAGACCTCCTGACCAACAGTGTAGTGGTGCCGCTGTACAGCTGATCATAAAAACCGGCCGGTATCGAAGAAACCGAGTCAACCCTCACAAAATGATGATCAGACAAAGAAAAATACTTGACCCTAGAACTTTCCAGCACGATCTTCACATTGCCAAACTTATTCAGGACAATGATCAGATCACTAACCACATCATACCACATGGATACATCGTTATAAACCATCCCGTCATAGAAGACAGATCCTTTAGTGGCAGAGTCGGTTTTGAAGAAAGGATGATCTTTCAAAAGAGGATACCGGTAACCCGTATACTCACTCCCGGTATACAATCGGACATGCTCGCCCTGAGAACCGGTATAAAAAGAAATAGCAGTATTTACGGCCGACTGATGAAAAGCAGTGTCCGTACCTGACGGCTGTCCATACAAGGGTATCACCTTACAAAAAATGAACAGCAAAATAACCATGAGCTTTCTCATCAACAAGAAGTGAACTGCCAGCAAATATTACAAAGCCAAAGGTCAGACACAAGCCCGCTACGTAACATTATTATATATGTATAATATCATCACACCTCCCCATTCCGCTTGCGCAGAAACCATTCAACCGTTAGCAATGCCAGGATCAGGAAGAAAAGCCATTTGAGGTCGATCAGTTCTTCATAACGCCGGTTCTCATACGATACCGTCTTGATGGTCTCGTTCGACCTGAGAAGCCCCGTCAGCCGGTCCAGCTGATCCGGATACAGCATCCTGCCGCCGCTCTGTTGCGCCAGCGAGTAGAGCAGCTGATGATTGGCAGTGGTCTGCTGCAACTCCGCCTGAAGCTGGCTGATCACAAACCTTCCTTCTGCCGTATGGTTCTTTCCTCCGAGATCTGCCGAAGCAGCGTACGAATATTCGCCCGGAGGCAGGATCCCCGCATCAAGTATATAAGAGTTGCGGGTGCGGGTAAAGATGTAGGAATAGCGCTTTCCCGCACTGTTCTTCAGGTTTACCTTAACATCAGGTGTGTTTACCAGTTCGTACGAGTCATTATACAGCTCCGCATTCAGCACAACGCGCTCATTTTCATCAAATGTGTTTTTAGCAGTATAGACTCTGAACTTCCGTTTATCGTCGCGTACAGAGAGGTATTGAACCGTTTTGGTCAGTAGCTCATTAACCGCATCGTGATTGCCGTTCTCTGAGAAATCTTCCAGTCGCCAGCGCCAGATCCCTTCCCCCGCTAATACGCCTGTCTTTCGTTGTCCCTGCGCCGAAAACGTCAATAAAGGCATCGACGTGGCTACCCGGCCGATCTGCTGCGTCATGAGGACAGAAACCGGTCCCTTCACACCGTAATTCCCGAAAGGAACAAGAAGGGGCGCCATGTTATTCAACCGCGTCGCTGTCGCCTCGCTGAGCGTGAAAGCCTGAAAGTCGCTGCTGATATTCGCCGTTGCTTCCTGCACCGCTCCGGCACCTGTAATACTCAATACCGGTTGACTTGCCGAGAACGCGGATGTATTTGACTGTGCGCCGAGAACGAACAATGCCGGCTTGTTTGCAATTTGCTGTAATACAGCCGCAGCGGCGTTTACCGATGACGGAACCTGATGCAGGATAACCAGGTCGGCCTTTGAAATATCCGCAGGCGCAACTTCGCCGGCCAGCACGGACCTTACTTCATAATTCTCGTTTTCTTCGACCGACTGCTTGATTGCCGTAATATCCGGATGCGGTGCGTTCGCCAGGATCAGGACATTCTGCCTCCCGTCGATCACCTCGACATAAATGGTCTGCGTATTATTCTCCCGCGAGAGCTCACCCGCTACCGGCGACACTGCGATGGTATACTTTTGAATTCCTTTAGCTTTGGCCGATAGTGTAACCGGTATCGTCCGGCGAAATTCGTTGCTATTGACCGGCACAACCTCTGAAAAGACGGTGCCGGAATGGTCCTTCACCGTAAGGCGGCCCGAAACACCCCTGCTTTGAAAAGCGTCGACCCCCACTTCGATCTGGAACCGGTTGCCCAGGTATGCGATGTTATTATAATTTACGTTGCTGATCAGGATATCCTTTTTCGGGATCGTATCGCCTAGTGCGATGGTATAAACCGGAGCTTTCAATGAACTGCTGCCGAACTGAGGGTTTCCGCCCCGGTTATAAATGCCGTCGGACGCCAGGACCACCGCCCCGATGTTCCGGCCCGAGTAACGATCCTGCACGCCTTCATATAGCGAAGCGATATTGGTGACCCGATCGTTATGATCAAACTTAAGCCCGCTGCTTACCGCCTGCCCGAAGCTGAAACTGCGCACTTCGTAGTCTTTGGCTAACTGCCGTTCAAGCGCTCTGAACCGCTTTTCGTAACCGGCCGGATCAAATCCTTCAGGCTTCGATACCCCGATCGAAAGCGAATTGTCCTGCGCCAGGATGATCAGCGGCTTTTCGAGCGTCGGACTGGTAAATTTTATGAGCGGCGCAAATAGAAGAAAGGCAATCAGGGCGATCACCAGTGCGCGGAACACGAACAGCAGCTTGCGCAGTGTTGCAGACAGGTTCCGGTTAGCGTGATACAGCAAAAACGCATATCCTGTGCCAAGAGCCAGGCATCCCAGCAGCCAGAAAAAAATACCGATCGAAAATTGAAGCTGAAACAAAAATGGCATATCTACTGATGTAAATATGCCATTTTTTATTGAAAAGCAGTTTACTCGATCTCGAAGTTGGCGCCAACCACCGCTGTGATTTCTTTGCGGATCGA
>DASWXL010000056.1:0-5463 GCA_036405495.1 Sphingobacteriaceae bacterium
ACAGGGGATATCTTTTTGAACTGTGACGTTTGTCTGTCTGATTTCCCTTCGGCAATTGACATTGAGGAACGCCAGATAGCAAAGTTCAGCCATGATGAGCATCTGGAAGACGACACCGATGAGATCATCGTACTGAATAAAAACGATCATGAGATCGACGTGTCAGGATTGATCTATGAATACATCAACCTTGCGGTCCCGTACATTAACCGCTGCGGCGACGAGGGGAACACGCAATGGTGTGATAAAGAGATGATCGGGAAGCTCAAGGACATGTCGGGCGACAAAGATGAAACAAACAGTGCAGACCCTCGCTGGGAAGCATTGAAAAATATAAAAAAGTAATTATTAACAACAGGAAACGATGGCACATCCAAAACGTAAAATATCGAAATCGAGAAGAGATAAGAGAAGAACTCATTACAAAGCAGACGCTCCATCTTTGACCACCTGCCAGACTACAGGTGCGATCCATTTACCTCACCGTGCGTACAATGTTGACGGCAACTTGTATTACAACGGTAAAATTTTGATTGAGAATACCTCGATTGCATAAGTTAATTTTCTAAAATGAAAATTGGCTTAGACATAATGGGCGGAGACTATGCTCCCAAAGCAGCTGTTTTGGGAGCAATTGAAGCCTGTAAAATTTTATCGCCTGAGCAGAAACTCGTTCTTATCGGCGATAAAAACCAAGCCTTACCCCTGTTATCCGAGCACGGCATTGACCCGGATACCTTTGAGTTCGTGCATACTACCGAAACTATCGGCATGGGCGAACATCCCACAAAAGCTATTACCCAAAAGCCCAAATCCAGTATCAGCTTAGGTTTTAACCTGTTGAAGGAAGGTCAGATAGACTCTTTCTCTTCTGCTGGAAATACCGGAGCCATGCTCGTGGGAGCCATGTTCAGCGTAAAGAGCATTCCGGGTATCATCCGTCCTGCAATTGCCACCAATGTTCCCAAGTTGAAAAGCGGTTTCGGCATCATGCTTGATGTGGGCGCTAATGCCGACTGCAAGCCCGATACACTTGTTCAGTTTGCCATTTTAGGAAGCCTTTTCGCACAGCATATTTACCACATCAAAGAACCGAAGATCGGTTTGATGAATATTGGTGAAGAGGAGGAAAAGGGCAATCTGTTATCGCAGGCAGCTTATTCACTATTGAAAGACACCCCGTCTATAAATTTTGCCGGAAATATTGAAGGGCGCGACCTGTTCAACGACAAGGCCGACGTGATCGTCTGTGACGGATTTACAGGAAATGTAATGCTGAAATTAGCGGAAAGCTTTTATGTCCTTACATTGAAAAAAGGCTTTAAGGACGAGTTTTTTGATCGTTTCAACTACGAACAATATGGCGGCAGCCCTATTCTTGGGGTAAACGCTCCGGTCATAATCGGCCATGGCATTTCAACTCCGGAGGCTATTAAAAACATGATTTTGCTATCGCGAACGATGATTGAAACTAAAATAGTGGATAAAATCCGAGCGGCATTTAATTAACCTAACTACAGTATGCAAAAGATTCATGCTGCAATTACAGCCGTTCACGGCTACGCACCTGAATACATTTTAACCAACCATGAGCTTTCAACCATGGTTGAGACCAACGATGAATGGATCACTTCACGTACAGGCATAAAAGAACGTCGCATTCTTAAAGGTGAAGGGTTAGGGACGTCTGATATGGCTGTTCCTGCCGTACAGGGCCTGCTTGAAAAGCGTGGGATCAGTGCTGAGGAGATCGATCTGATCATCTTCTGTACAACAACGCCGGATATGCCGTTCCCGGCAACCGCTAACATCCTTGCCGACAAGATCGGCGCTAAAAATGCCTGGGGCTATGACCTTCAGGCGGCCTGCTCCGGATTTATCTTCGGCCTGGCAACAGGAGCCCAGTTCATCGAGTCAGGCAAGCATCAGAAAGTGTTGGTTGTAGGCGGCGATAAGATGTCGTCCATCATCAATTATGAGGACCGCACAACCTGTATCATATTCGGAGACGGTTGCGGGGCTGTGCTGCTCGAACCCAATACCGAAGGGTTCGGCGTTATGGATTCCATTCTCAGAAGCGACGGTTCAGGCCGTCAGTTTCTGCACCAGAAAGCCGGAGGCTCGATCCGCCCGGCATCGCACGAGACCGTGGACAACAAAGAACATTTTGCTTACCAGGAGGGTCAGTCCGTTTTTAAATTCGCCGTAACCAACATGGCTGATGTTGCTGCCGAGATCATGGAACGCAATAAACTTACCGCCGACGACGTGGCATGGCTTGTCCCGCATCAGGCGAACAAGCGTATTATTGACGCTACCGCAAACCGCATGGGCGTTGGTCCGGAAAAAGTAATGATCAACATCGAACGGTATGGTAACACAACCAACGGAACAATTCCGTTATGCCTCTGGGAGTGGGAAAGCAAGCTGAAGAAGGGTGACAATATCATCCTCGCGGCGTTTGGGGGCGGATTTACATGGGGTTCTATCTACCTGAAATGGGCTTATTAAGATAGCAAAAACCTGCATTGCGATTTTATTTTTACTTTTATTAAAAAAACCAACACACTAAAACCAAGACAATGGACATCAAACAAATTCAGGAACTTATCAAATTTGTTTCTAAATCGGGTGTTAATGAAGTTTCTATTGAACAGGAAAATTTTAAGATCACTATAAAAACCAACCAGGCGCCGACCTACGTTACGGCGAGCCTTCCAACAGCTCTCCCTTCAGCAGCGGCTCCTCAACCTGTAAGTCCGGTAGCGGCTGCACCGCAGCAAGCAGCTCCTGCGGCATCAAGCGCTCCGGTTGCAGATACTTCTAACCTTATCACGATCAAGTCGCCAATGATCGGTACTTTCTACCGTTCATCAAGTCCTGACAAACCGGTTTTCGTCAACGTTGGCGATGAGATCAAAGCCGGACAGGTAGTTTGCATCATTGAAGCAATGAAGCTGTTCAACGAGATCGAATCCGAAATCTCAGGCCGCATCGTTAAGGTACTTGTAGATAACGCTCAACCTGTTGAGTACGATCAGCCACTCTTCCTCGTAGAGCCTATATAATCAATGTGCTAATTTGCCAGTGCCTGATATCGGCGTCAAAGGCTGATACCCGGCAGTTACAAAATCTATCTAAATACCAGATTAACTCATTGAAAAATGTTTAAGAAAATATTAATTGCAAATCGCGGCGAGATTGCATTACGGATCATCCGTACCTGCAAAGAAATGGGGATCAAAACCGTTGCAGTTTATTCCACCGCCGACCGCGAAAGCTTACACGTTCGCTTTGCTGATGAGGCCGTATGTATCGGCCCTCCTGCCAGCAAAGATTCATATCTGAATATTCCCAATATCATTTCGGCCGCCGAGTTAACAAATGCCGATGCCATTCATCCCGGCTATGGATTCTTGTCAGAGAATGCAAAGTTCTCCGCCATTTGCCGCGATTACGGGATCAAGTTTATCGGTGCTACTCCTGAACAGATCAACGGCATGGGCGACAAAGCTTCGGCTAAAGAAACCATGAAAAGTGCCGGAGTTCCGACCATTCCCGGATCCGACGGACTGCTGACCGATGTTAAAGAAGGCATTAAGATCGCTAATGAGATCGGCTATCCGGTTATACTCAAAGCTACCGCCGGCGGCGGTGGCCGCGGAATGCGCATTGTCTGGAAAGACGAAGAATTTGAGCCGGCATGGGATTCTGCGCGTCAGGAAGCTGGTGCAGCGTTCGGAAACGATGGTATTTACCTGGAGAAGTTTGTTGAAGACCCGCGCCATATCGAGATCCAGGTGATCGGCGACCAGTACGGGAAAGTTTGCCACCTTTCTGAACGTGATTGTTCTATTCAGCGCCGTCATCAAAAGCTGGTGGAAGAATCCCCTTCGCCGTTCATGACTGCCGAACTGCGTGAGAAAATGGGCGAGGCTGCAATAAAAGGCGCCCAGGCTGTAAATTATGAGGGTGCCGGAACGATCGAATTCCTCGTTGATAAACACCGTAACTTCTACTTCATGGAAATGAATACCCGTATCCAGGTAGAGCATCCGGTTACTGAAGAAGTGATCAACTATGATCTGATCAAAGAACAGATCAAGGTGGCAGCAGGTGTACCGATCTCCGGCAAAAATTATACGCCTGAGTTCCATGCTATCGAGTGCCGTATCAATGCCGAAGATCCTTTCAACGGCTTCAGACCATCGCCGGGACGCATTACGCACTTCCACTCGCCGGGCGGCCATGGGGTACGTGTAGATACGCATGTTTATGCCGGCTATCAGATCCCGCCAAATTATGACTCTATGATCGCAAAGCTGATCTGCGTGGCTCAAACCCGTGAAGAAGCGATCTGCACCATGGAGCGTGCCCTTAGCGAGTTTGTGATAGAAGGTATCAAAACAACCATTCCATTCCATCTGCGGCTGATGAAGGATGCCAATTTCAGAGCGGGCAACTTCACTACCAAATTCATGGAAACCTTTGACCTGGTAGAGTAATGTAATGTAATTGCTATAATTAAATACCATTCTAATAATTCAGAATGGTATTTTTGTTTTCTTTAACATGAGCGAAAGGCGTCAGGATTTAGTCGAGTCAATAAAAGGAAGGGGTAAAAACCTCGAGGCAGAAATGTCTTTCTTTGACCACCTGGAAGTACTAAGGTGGCATCTGATCAGGTCGTCGGCCGCTATCGTTATTTTTACCGTACTCGCTTTCGTCTATTATGATTTTATTTTCGACAGGATCATAATGGCGCCTAAAAGCACTTCCTTCTGGACCTACCGAATGATGTGCAGCATTACCGAGCGTTTCAATCTGGGTCCGGAGTTCTGCGTTACGGAGATCCCCTTTAACATTATAAACACCGAAATGGGCGGGCAATTTACCCTTCAGCTGAATTCGTCCCTGCTGATCGGTATCGTGTTAGGCGTACCGTACCTTCTGTTTGAACTGTGGCGGTTTATCAAGCCCGGTTTGACAGATGTAGAAAAGAATTCCGCCAGCGGATTTGTACTCTGGGCGACCTTCCTTTTCATAGTCGGCATTCTGTTCGGCTATTATATCATCGCGCCGCTTTCCATAAACTTCCTTGCCAACTATGAGGTAAGCTCGGTCATTCAAAATCAGATCACCATTTCATCATACCTCTCAACGGTTGCTACTCTTACGATCGGTTGCGGTGTAATATTTGAGCTGCCCATTATTATCTATGTCCTTTCAAGAATGGGCATTATGACGCCTAAATTCATGCGCAGTTCCCGCAGATATGCAAGTGTCATCATTCTGATCATTGCTGCTGTCGTAACTCCCACTACGGATCTTCTCACCATGCTGACCGTCAGCTTCCCGCTGTTTTTATTGTATGAGATCAGCATCATGATCTCCGCCAGGGTAGAGAAAAAACGTATCAGATCCGATATCGAGTTTTATTCGCGTTCCTGACATATCAAGGCA
>DASWXL010000057.1:0-4675 GCA_036405495.1 Sphingobacteriaceae bacterium
CAGCGATGAGAATCACAATGCAGATGGCATAAGCATACAGATCGCTGACATCGGTTCCGCCCAGGGCGTTTGAGCCAAGCACCACACCGAAAGCAATGAACGGCACTACAATGGTCAGGATCTTTTTCATGGTTTTGCTGACGTTGAACACCGTCACTGCGCTGGTCCACCGGCCGATCATTAAACTTCCCCAGTACAGCGAGATAAAGTGTGAGATCTGAGATTCATTATATCCGCCGAACTCGGGAGTTGCCAGCAGCGCTCCCATGTTACTCTGGATGGTTACCTCTACCCCTACATAAACAAAAATGGCGATCATTCCCAGTACCAGCTGCGGATACTTCATTGCTCCCCAGCCATTGCTGTTTTTCTGAGCAGAAGAATTCGCCCAGAATAGTACACCGATCACACTGATCAGGGCTAATACCAGCAATATAAGCTTGCCGGTCTCGCCATCATCCTTAGGCAGAAAATTTCCGACGACGATAAGCGCTACGATGATCCCGGTGATCAGCAGCAAGGCCCGCGTAGCTTTAGGCGATTTTTCAAATTCTTCGTCGGATGTAACACGCGGCATCTTCGCTATGGCAAAAATACCCGCTACCAGCAGGAACACACCACCCAGGATCATGTACAGTGTGTTGATGGAGGTGATGGAGGCATTGGCAACCTGCTCCTGACTGGCTACTACAGTGCCGAATAAAACCAGCGTGACAATAATGGGCCCGATGGTGGTACCAAATGAATTTACGCCGCCCGCTAAACTTAATCGATGCGCGCCCGTGCGGGGATCGCCCAGCGCTATGGCAAAAGGATTTGCTGCTGTTTGCTGCAGCGAAAACCCTAGCGCAATCACAAAGAAGGAACCCAGAATAAGGGCATACTGTCCTGAGCTTACGGAAGGGATCATGCAAACGGCCCCTATTATGGAGATCAGCAAACCATAAATGATCCCGTTCTTGAAGCCGATCTTGTTGAGGATATCATATCCGACACCCGTAGACGCTAAATAAAGCAGTAAGGAACCAATAAAGTAGGCTCCGTAAAATGCCGAGTCGATCAACTGCGACTCGAACTGCGATAGGTTAAAGTGCGCTTTACAAAAAGGGATAAAAATTCCGTTGGAGGCGGCTAAAAACCCCCAAAAGAAGAAAACCATGACCAGCGTATAGAGGGCTGACGCATAGTTCTTTTGTGATGAATTTTCCATTCGTTTATTGGTTTACGTTGATAAGTGTAAAAAGTACGGTCTAACATAAGCTATTTTTTATTCAGCGACAAACACTTTTTATTGGCTAAAAAAGCATGGATTTTATGGCTTAAAATCGCATATTCGCATACTTTGAATTGAGCGCCTTCATGTTCGAAACGATAATATCAGGAATTGGGTTAGGGATAGTTTTGTCGTTCCTGACGGGGCCGGTCTTTTTTGCTCTTATCAGAACCAGTATTGAGAAAGGGTTTTATGCCGGATTATCGCTGGCCGGAGGAGTCATGCTCAGTGATATCATATTTATCGCTATCACCGTCTATGGCTCTTCGTTCGTAGCCCTTGAAAAAACCTACAGGGTCTATATCGGCACTGCCGGAAGCGCCGTATTGCTTTCGATCGGGTTATTCTATCTCTTCAAGAAGGTAAAGATAAACTACGAAGGAACCGCCTCTAAAAAGCACCATACCGGATACTTCCTGAAGGGCTTTTTCATGTGCATGTTAAATCCCTCGGTATTATTGTACTGGATCAGCGTTACGGGCGGCGTCATTTCTGTAGCGGGGGAATTCAATTCGAACGAGATCGTACCGTTCTTCAGTTCGATCCTCATCACACAATTCAGCATGGACGCCGTAAAAGCACATTATGCGAATAAACTGCGCTACAGAATAAAGGAACGAACGATCATGTGGCTTAACCGCATTGCCGGAATCCTCATAATCATCTTCGCGCTGAGGATCATCTACAGCCTGATATTCACGAACTCGATGTTTTGAGATTGTGGAGCGTCATACCTCAGTCCTCATACCTCATACTTCATAATTCCGTCCTCAGACCTCAGCACTTAATACGCCCTCTCATTCTTGCCTTCCATCCAGTTCATAAAGGCCTTGTTCACTACCTTATTACCGCCCGGTGTCGGATAATTTCCTGAGAAATACCAGTCGCCCAGGTTATCCGGACATGCTTCGTGCAGGTTCTCGAGCGACTGATAAATGATCTCGACCCTGGCATTGATGTCTTTCGGGGTAATGATCTCAGCAATTTTCTTCGAGATCTCGTCCGGTGTAAACGGCGAGTAAATATTCTTTACATGGTTGACGATATCCGTCTTCTCCTGATCAAGACTGGCTTTGCACTGATCGTAGGTTTCCTGGATGATATGTTCTTTTCCAGTCTCCTTAAGCAACGAAACAGCCGCTTCGAAGGCAACGAATTCGCCCATTCTCGACATGTCGATACCGTAGCAATCCGGATAGCGGATCTGCGGGGCTGAAGAAACGATAATGATCTTTTTAGGTCCCAGACGGTCAAGGATCCTCAGAATGCTCTGCTTCAACGTAGTTCCCCGAACGATGGAATCGTCGAGTACCACAAGTGTATCTGTCCCCCGGTTGATGATGCCGTAGGTTGTATCATATACGTGGGCCACCATGTCCTGCCGGTCGGCGTCCTGAGTAATGAATGTGCGGAGCTTGGCATCTTTGATAGCGATCTTTTCTATCCGTGGAGCAAGATTAAGCATCTCCTCGAGCTCGGCATCCGAAACCTTATCGTCGCGCTTCAGCAACGTGTCCTTTTGCACCTGTCTGATATGCTGGTTAACACCTTCCACCAGACCGTAAAACGCTATTTCCGCCGTATTCGGAATATATGAGAAAACGGTGTTCTTATAATCGTAATTTACCGTTTCCAGGATCTTCGGGCAAAGTAACCGGCCTAACGTTTTGCGCTCTTCATAAATAGCGGCGTCGCTGCCCCGGGAAAAGTATATGCGCTCGAATGAACAGGACCTTTGCTCCTGCGGCTGACGGAACTCCTCTTCCGACACGGTGCCGTTCTTTTTTATGATCAGCGCATGTCCGGGCTTTATCTCGCGGATCTTTTCTATAGGAATATTAAATGCGGTCTGAATTGCCGGCCGCTCAGATGTGGCAACAACGATCTCATCATCCTGGTAGTAGAATGCGGGACGTATACCGGATGGATCACGCATAATGAATGCATCGCCGTGACCCAGAATACCCGCCATTGCGTATCCGCCATCCCAGTTTTTTGCCGAACGGCGAAGGATCCTGGCGATATCCATGTGCTCAGCGATCTTATGAGAGATCTCGACGTTACTGTAGCCTTCTTTCTTGAACTGATCAAACAGCTCCTGATTCTCATCATCCATAAAATGGCCGATCTTTTCCAGGACGGTCACCGTATCGGCTTTCTCTTTAGGATGCTGACCCAGTTCAAACAGCTGATTAAGCAGCTCGTCAACATTGGTCATATTGAAATTTCCGGCCAGCACAAGATTCCGCGTCATCCAGTTGTTCTGACGAAGAAAAGGGTGACAGCTCTCGATACTGTTCTTACCGTGCGTACCATAACGCAGATGCCCTAAAAGCACCTCGCCGGTGAAGCTGATGTTCTGTTTCAACCACTCTGCATCCCGTAATAATTCAGGAGAGCTCTTCTGCACTTCTGCAAACTTCCGCTGCACATAATCAAATATCGCGGCAACTGCGCCTGAACCCATTTCACGGTAGCGGCTAATGTAGCGGTTACCAGGTTTCATATCGAGTTTGATGGTGGCAATACCGGCGCCATCCTGTCCCCTGTTATGCTGCTTTTCCATGAGCAGGTACAGCTTGTTCAGGCCGTAAAGTGACGTGCCGTATTTTTCCTGATAATAAGAGAGAGGTTTTAAGAGGCGAATAAATGCGATACCGCATTCATGTTTTATCTGATCACTCATGAGTAGTTATGAGGACGCAAAAATAGGGATATTATTGTGAATAATCACTAAAAATACTTATCGCAATTAAGAGCCGGTATGACGTAAATCCCGTCTTGCAGACACCTAATCCCAAATATTCTTTTGTTTCAAATGTATCTTTTCTCCGAAGAACATACGTGTACTTTTCTCGAAAGACGCAGTATAATCGGACACAAAGAACTGATGCCTTGCAGGAACTCCCGTATTCAACAGATCAAGTTCTGTCAGGCGGCTCTTAACATGTTCGGCTACTATCTCAGCAGTGTTTACGATGGAAACCTTTCCCTTATAGTAGGCCTCTACTTCAGCTTTGATCAGCGGATAATGGGTGCACGCCAGGATCAGGCTATCGACCTTTTTCAGCTTTGCTGATGAGAGATAGGAGTTGATCACGGTATGGCTGATCGTATTGTTAAAAAAACCCTCTTCGATCATCGGCGCAAGTAAAGGAGTGGCCAGCGACGAAACCTGCAGTTCCGGATTAGCTTCCCGGATCTTGTCCGGGTAAATACCAGACTTAATGGTCGCTTTGGTACCGATCACACCGATCTTTTTATATTGTCCGCACAAGGCTACGTGGTCAACCACCGGGTCGATAACGTTTACTATCGGAACCTGGCCTCCCAAAAAATCAACGACATCACGATAGGCATAAGACGAAGCCGTGTTGCAGGCAATTACGATCAGTTTGCATT
>DASWXL010000058.1:0-17469 GCA_036405495.1 Sphingobacteriaceae bacterium
CATCTTCTTCCAATCCCATGTAGGTGAGCGATTTTGTAAAAGAAGCCTGCTCCTGCACACTGATGGATGATTTGGAAGGAACGGTTTTCGTTACTCCAATAGCCATTCCCGGATTGGTGCCGTAGGTGATCATTGGCTCAATATCTTCTGCCTGAAAATGCAGGACTTCGTCGAAGACTGCGTCTGCATCGGAATAAAGCTTCTGCCATTCGGCTTTTGCCTTGTCCCATTCCTCGCCTGACGGTGCAAACTCACGGCCTTTTACATATTGGAACGTAGTCTCGTCCGGGGCTATCAGGCCTCCCCGGGCGCCCATCTCGATACTCATGTTACAAATGGTCATGCGTGCCTCCATGCTGAGGGAGCGGATAGTATCTCCGGCGTATTCTATAAAGTATCCGGTTCCGCCGGCTGCTGAAATCCTGGAAATGATGTAGAGGATAATGTCTTTAGCGGTTACTCCTTTGCCGAGCTTTCCGTTTACCTCGATCTTCATCAGCTTCGGCTTTTGCTGCAGAAGGCATTGGGTGGCGAGGACCTGTTCAACCTGAGAGGTGCCGATGCCGAAGGCGATACAACCAAAAGCGCCATGGGTGGAGGTGTGGCTGTCGCCGCACACGATTGTTTTGCCCGGTGTGGTGATGCCTAGTTCAGGGCCGATCACGTGAACAATTCCCTGGTAAGGATGGCCGAGTCCGTATAGTTCGACACTAAAATCTTTGCAGTTTTTTGTGAGCATGTCTACCTGGTAACGTGAAAGTTCTTCCCTTATGGGCAGGTGCTGGTTTAAGGTTGGTACGTTATGATCGGCAGTCGCAACGGTTTGGCCAGGGCGGAAAACCGGTAATCCGCGTTTTCGAAGGCCGTCAAAGGCCTGAGGGCTGGTAACCTCGTGAATGAAGTGCGTATCGATATAGAGCACGTCAGGGAAGCCTTTCTTGCTGACGACGACGTGCGCATCCCAAATTTTTTCTACTAAAGTTTTTCCCATAATCTTATTTAATTCAAAAGCACACACAAGGCCGACAATTACCTCATGTGTGCTTAGTTAGTTTGTTTTAAGCTTCTAATGGCGTGTCGACTACCTGATTCTCAGGGCGCAGGCTCCTTACTGCTTTTCCCGCCTGCCACATTTCGCTATCACGCAATTCTTTTAATTCGCGCTCCAGTTTTTCGCGGTAGTCTGCCTGACTGTTTGAGTCGATTGAACGTTGCGACTCTTTTCCGGTAGCCACGCTTTCGTACAATTCTTCGAAAATCGGCCTGGTAGCGTCTTTAAATCTTTTCCACCAGTCCAGCGCGCCGCGTTGTGCGGTGGTTGAGCAGTTGGCATACATCCAGTCCATCCCGTTTTCTGCTACCAGTGGCATTAACGATTGTGTCAGCTCTTCGACGGTTTCATTGAATGCTTCGGAAGGAGAGTGCCCCTTGCTGCGTAAAACCTCATACTGAGCAGCAAAAATTCCCTGAATTGCTCCCATTAGCGTTCCGCGTTCACCCGTGAGGTCACTGTAGACCTCTTTTTTGAAATCCGTTTCAAACAGATATCCGCTTCCCACGGCAATGCCGAGAGCTATTACCCGCTCCCAGGCACGACCGGTTGCGTCCTGAAAGATCGCATAGCTGGAATTCAATCCTCGTCCCTGCAGGAACATGCGACGTAAAGATGTGCCGGAGCCCTTTGGAGCAACCAGGAAAACGTCTACATCGGGTGGAGGTATTATGCCTGTCTGTTCATTGAAAGTCACGCCAAACCCGTGAGAGAAATAAAGGGCTTTTCCGGGCGTCAGATGTTTCTTAACCGTTGGCCAGAGTTCGATCTGGGCTGCGTCGCTAAGGAGGTAGCAGATAATACTACCCCGTTCCAGAGCCTCTTCGATCTCAAAAAGGGTTTCGCCGGGTACAAACCCATCACGGATCGCTTTTTCCCACGTTTTGGAGCTTTTACGCTGACCGACGATCACATTAATACCGTTGTCTTTTTGGTTTAACGCCTGACCCGGGCCCTGAACGCCGTAGCCAATCACGGCTACTGTTTCATGTTTGAGTACGGTTTGTGCTTTTTCCAAGGGAAATTCTTCACGGGTTACCACGTCTTCGGTAACACCTCCAAAATTGATCTTTGCCATTGCTGATTTTAGGTTGTTAGTTATAGCTGATGTTAATTTTCGATTATTACGGTTCGTTCTACTTCAATAAGTTTATCGAGTTGCAGTCGTGCCTTTTCGAGCATTTCTTCCGTTGTATGAAGCTGGAAACTAGCTTTTCCACGATGATAGTCGTCTTCCAGTTCCGTTGCCGTTATACTTTTGATACGGATCCGGCGGCGGTTGAAAATATTAACCATCCGGTTTAAAACCGAAAAGTTGTTTTCGGCAAGAACTTCCAGGGTATAGTCTTTTTTCATATTATTCTAGTATGATATCGCCAATTCCTGCACCTGCGGGTACCATAGGGAATACATTCTCTTCTTTTTCAACCACGACTTCCAAAAGGTAAGGACCGGAAGATTGAAGCATCTCATCCAGGGAAGCAGACAACTGAGTTCGGTCTTCGACCTTACTTGCGGGGATACTATATGCCTCCGCCAGTTTAATGAAATTCGGATTTGACATCTCAGTGAAAGAATAGCGCTTTTCAAAGAATAGCTGCTGCCATTGACGTACCATCCCCAGAAAGTTATTGTTCAGGATGAGGATCTTTACCGGAATGTTATATTGCATGATGGTGCCGAGCTCCTGCAACGTCATTTGAAAACCTCCGTCGCCGATCACGGCGACAACGGGTCTTTCGCTACGTTCCAAAGCAGCTCCCATAGCAGCAGGTAAAGCGAACCCCATGGTCCCTAATCCACCCGAGGTAATGTTGGTGCGCGGATTTTTAAAAGGGAAATACCGTGTGGTGACCATCTGATGCTGGCCCACGTCGGTCACGACAACCGCTTCGCCTTTCGTTTTTTCTGCTAGATGCCGGATCACTTCACCCATTTTAGGTTTGCCAGTTTGAGGGTGGCAATCGTTAAAATAGATGCGTTGTTCCTGTTCATCAAGGTCTTTGAATGAACGGATCCATTCGGGGTGTTCTTTCGGACCGATATAAGTTGTCAAAAGTTCAAGAGCTTCCTTGGCATCTGCATGGACGGCAACCTCAGCCTTGATTATTTTGTTTATCTCGGCTTTATCAATATCGATGTGAATGATCCGGGCATCAGGCGCATATTTCCTTACATTGCCGGTTACGCGGTCGTCGAACCGCATGCCTACAGCCACAATCACATCGGCCTTGTTTGTATTGATATTCGGACTGTAGTTACCGTGCATGCCCAGGTAACCGACATATAACGGGTGATCGGCAGGAAATCCTGACAGACCTAAAAGAGTAGATGCAACTGGGATGTTTCCCTTTTCGGCAAACCTGATCAGTTCGCGGGTTGCTTCAGCGAGGATCACCCCCTGTCCGGCGAGGATGTAAGGTCTCTTAGCCTGGTTTATGAGCTCTGCGGCCTGAAGCACGGCTATGTTGCTAAGTGCGGGCTTTGGCTGATAGGTACGGAGAGCGGTACATTTTTTATACTGATATTCTGCCAGTTCGAACTGCGCATCTTTAGTGATGTCGATCAGTACA
Organism: Sphingobacteriaceae bacterium; assembly: GCA_036405495.1. Classification (GTDB taxonomy): domain Bacteria; phylum Bacteroidota; class Bacteroidia; order Sphingobacteriales; family Sphingobacteriaceae; genus DASWTL01. The sequence continues at coordinate 3,625 of DASWXL010000058.1, forward strand.
GGGCCGGGGCGACCAGTGCGGGCAATAAAGAATGCTTTGGCCACAGCCTGGGGTATATCAGCGGCCCGGGTTACCTGCACATTCCACTTTGTAGCAGGCAGGGAGATGTTGATGACGTCAGTTTCCTGAAAGGCATCTGTGCCCAGTAGAGCTGATGCAACCTGGCCGGTGATACACACGATGGGAGTAGAATCGATCATCGCATCGGCAAGTCCGGTGATCAGATTTGTAGCCCCCGGCCCGGAAGTCGCAAAAGCTACGCCTGCTTTACCAGATACCCGGGCATATCCCTGAGCAGCGTGAACTGCCCCTTGTTCGTGACGAACAAGTACATGCTGCAGCGTTTCGCTGTAGTTATAGAGGGCATCATATACTGGCATGATCGCCCCGCCCGGATAACCGAAGATCGTTGTTACATCCTCTTCAATAAGCGATTTAAGCAGGATCTCCGATCCCGTGAGCATAACGCCCGCCTGAGTGTCAGGCTTCGTCAGTAACGCATCCTTCACTTGCATTTTTTACGTGATTTAGGTATTTGAATAGTATTCCCTTTGAAGCCGAGGCCTCAGGTTGTTTCCAGTTACGCCGGCGTTCGGCCAGTTCTGCTTCGGGAACTTCCAGTTCAATCTTATGCGCTATGGCATCAATGGTGATCGGATCACCGTCTTTAACCAAAGCGATCGTTCCGCCTTCCCATGCTTCCGGTGTAATATGGCCAACAACAAAGCCATGTGTACCTCCGGAAAAACGACCATCGGTGATCAGTGCCACTGAATTTCCAAGGCCGGCACCAATAATTGCGGAAGTTGGCTTAAGCATCTCCGGCATTCCGGGGCCGCCTTTGGGGCCGACGAAACGAATAACTACGACATCGCCGGGCTGTACTTTGCCTGTTTGGATTCCTGATATTAAAGCGTGCTCTCCGTCAAAAACCCGTGCAGGACCACTGAAGCGTTCGCCTTCCTTTCCGCTGATCTTTGCTACCGACCCTTTTTCGGCCAGGTTTCCGAATAGGATTTGCAGATGACCTGTCGATTTCAATGGTGTTTCCAGCGGGTGGATGATATCCTGTTTGTGAAAGTCAAGGTCGGCAGCCTCCGCAAGATTCTCAGCTACGGTCTTACCGGTCACAGTTAAGCAATCGCCATGGATCAATCCTTTCTTTAAGAGATATTTCATAATGGCAGGCACTCCGCCGATCTCATGAATATCCTCCATCATATATTTTCCGCTCGGCTTCAGGTCTGCTAAGACTGGCGTGCTGTCACTGATATTTTGAAAATTCTGTAACGAGAGGTCAAGTCCAACGGATCTGGCCATAGCGATAAGGTGGAGCACTGCGTTTGTAGAACCGCCTAATACCATTATCGTTACTATAGCATTATGGAATGCTTTGTCTGTCATAATGTCGGCCGGCACAATGTTCTTTTCCAGAAGAACACGGATCGCTTCACCGGCCTTTCTGCATTCCTCCTGTTTGTTTTCGCTTAGTGCGGGATACGAGGAACTGTATGGCAGGCTCATGCCCAGTGCTTCAATGGCTGCTGCCATTGTATTCGCGGTATACATTCCCCCGCATGCACCGGCTCCGGGACATGAGTTCTTAATTATGCCCTGGTAGTCTTCTTCAGAAAGTCGTCCGGCAAGCCTTTCACCTAACGCTTCAAATGCGGAGACTATGTTCAGGGACTTTCCGTTATATTTTCCGGAATGGATGGTTCCGCCATAAACCATCAGTGAAGGACGGTTCAAACGGCCCATGGCCATAATGGCGCCCGGCATATTTTTGTCGCATCCCGGGATAGCGATCAATCCATCGTAATACTGCGCGCCGCATACTGTTTCGATCGAGTCTGCGATGACGTCGCGTGAAACAAGCGAGTATCGCATTCCATCTGTGCCGTTCGACATGCCATCGCTTACACCAATGGTATGAAAGATCAGGCCGACGAGGTTACTATCCCAAACGCCTTTTTTAACCACGGCGGCAAGCCCGTTCAGGTGCATATTGCAGGTGTTACCATCATAGCCCATACTTACAATGCCAACCTGAGCTTTTTTCATGTCGGCATCTGTTAATCCGATGCCATAAAGCATCGCCTGAGCGGCCGGTTGGGTAGGGTCGGCCGTTAATGTCTTACTGTACTTGTTTAGTTCCATCAGATAATGATCTCGTAGCTTTCTTTCTCCATTACCAGATTTTTATATGCACGTTGGATAGTTGCGCCCAATGAGTCGCTCCAGGCCACTGAGAAGGAAGTATCATCTATTGATCCGACCCCAATGATCTCAGCAGCAGTTCCGCATAAGAAAGCGCTGTCGGCCTCCTGAATGTCTTCAATGGTCAATGGCTTTTCATAGACAGGAATCTCAAGTCCTGCACACAGTTCTATAACGGTTGCTCTGGTGATGCCCGGCAGAATATTTCCTTTTGGAGGAGTGTAAAGCACCCCGTTTTTTTCGAGGAAGAAGTTTGCGCCGGGGGCTTCCGCCACCTGGTTATGCATATCCATGAGCAGCGCTTCATCAAATCCTCTTTCCTTGGCTTCTGATGCGGCGAGAATGGAATTGACGTAGTGGCCGGTGGCTTTAGCTTCTACCTTGATGGACCTTGGGTTTGGACGCTGAAAGCTTGAGATGCACAATCTCAGCAGTTTGTCACCAAGATATGCTCCCCATTCCCATGCACAGATCATAATGGACGCATCCCTGGGTTGGGTCAACGACATGTTAGGTTCGCAGAAGATCAGAGGTCGTATATAGGCGTCTTTCAGGTTGTTTAATTCGAGAAGTTTATACGTTTCATTGATCAGTTCCTGATCATCCCATTTGTACGGGATATTCATCAGTTCGCATGAGCGCCGCAGGCGTTCATAATGCTCGCAGGCTTTGAATATCCTGGTGCCGTTGTGGGTTTGGTAAGCCCGGATGCCTTCAAAGACTCCATAGCCATAATGAATAGTCTGACCATACAGGTCGGTGGTGGTGTTTACGGCTGGCAGAAACTGTCCGTTCAGGTAAAGAATTGTTTTCTCGTTAAAGTATCCCATGGCTTTGTTCGTATTTTCTAAATCGCCTAAAAAATATAGTGAGAGCTTCCCTTTTATCGGTCGCAAAAAGCGAGTGCTTTCAACATTTTCAAGGTATTCAGTTAAAGAACTAAAGGCAATAGGCTAGTGAAAAAAAATCAAATTAGTATAAAGTTTTATATTTTTGTTATTTCTCAATTTATTATTTTACTAAATGCTGATATATGTATCTTTTTTAATGTGCGTGTTATACTAAAACAGTTTTCGGTTTTTGGTTCATTCCGGTGTTCTCATCCTATGAAAGACAGATTTTCTGCGTAAAAAGTGCACCATGACAAAAACTTTTAAGAATCAGCAAATAAAAAAGGCGGCCGGACTTTCATCCGCCGCCTTCAAATTTTGAACCGTTGCTGTTCTTTTTGTATCTCGTTTGTTACTGAAGAACGCCCTCGGCTAAAACCATAACTTTATCGTTGAGTACCTCAACTACGCCACCTTTAATGAAAAACGTATTTTCCGCCTTGTTGCTGCCGCGGATAATAACTTTGCCGTCTTCCAGCGTTGAAATAACAGGAGCGTGTCCTCTAAGTACTTCAAACGACCCTGACGTACCCGGTACCGAAACTGAGGTAACTTCTCCTTCGAAAACCGTTTTATCAGGTGTTAATATTTCTAGTCTCATTTTGCTTAGTATTTAGTACTAAGTAGTTAGTATTTAGAAAGAGGCCCGGACATTACTGTCTTTGTACTCAGTACTAAATACTAAATACTAATTAAGCGCTTGCTTCGGCTAAGAGCTTTTTACCTTTCTCAATAGCGTCTTCAATGGTACCTACCAGGTTGAAAGCTGCTTCAGGGTATTCATCCACTTCGCCGTCCATGATCATGTTAAAGCCTTTGATTGTATCTTTAATGTCAACCAATACCCCTTTTAAACCGGTGAATTGCTCAGCTACGTGGAACGGCTGTGACAGGAAACGCTGAACACGACGTGCCCTGGCCACGACAAGCTTGTCTTCTTCTGAAAGCTCATCCATACCTAAGATAGCGATGATATCCTGAAGTTCTTTGTAACGCTGAAGGATCTCTTTTACACGTTGAGCAGTGTTGTAATGCTCATCGCCCAGAACCATCGGGCTCAGGATACGAGAAGTAGAGTCAAGAGGGTCAACCGCAGGGTAGATACCAAGCTCTGCAATTTTACGTGAAAGTACCGTGGTGGCATCCAAGTGCGCAAAAGTTGTTGCCGGAGCCGGGTCTGTCAGGTCATCTGCAGGTACGTAAACCGCCTGAACGGAAGTGATCGAACCGCGTTTTGTTGAAGTGATACGCTCCTGCATCAGACCCATTTCGGTAGCAAGGGTTGGTTGATAACCTACCGCTGATGGCATACGGCCCAATAGCGCTGATACTTCAGAGCCTGCCTGCGTGAAACGGAAGATGTTATCAATGAAGAAAAGGATATCACGACCCTGACCTTGCCCGTCTCCGTCACGGAAATATTCGGCAATGGTCAGACCGGATAGCGCCACACGTGCACGTGCACCCGGAGGCTCGTTCATTTGTCCGAAAACGAAAGTCGCTTTTGAATCTTTCAGTTCTTCCTGATCGATCTTTTCAAGGTTCCATTCGCCTTTTTCCATGCCGTGCATGAACTCTTCACCATATTTAATAATGCCAGATTCAAGCATCTCACGCAAAAGGTCATTTCCTTCACGGGTACGCTCGCCTACACCAGCAAATACTGATAATCCTGAATATGCTTTCGCGATGTTGTTAATCAATTCCTGGATCAATACGGTTTTACCAACACCTGCACCACCGAATAACCCGATCTTACCACCTTTAGCGTAGGGTTCCAGAAGGTCGATTACTTTGATACCTGTAAATAGAACTTCGGTTTCTGTGGAAAGATCCTCGAATTTTGGAGGGGCAGCGTGAATCGGGCGGCCGTTAGTTTTATCAAGGGCCTGAATACCGTCGATCGGATCACCCACCACGTTGAATACCCGTCCTTTGATGTTTTCACCTACCGGCATTTTGATAGGTGCGCCAAGGTCGGTAACCGGCATACCACGCAATAAACCATCGGTTGAATCCATCGCGATTGCACGAACGCGGTCTTCTCCAAGGTGTCGCTGAACTTCAAGAACAATCTTTTGTCCGTTCTCTTTTTCGATCTCTAATGCATCGTAAATTTTCGGCAAATGAGCATCGCCAGCGAAGCTTACGTCAACTACCGGTCCGATGATCTGCGCTATTTTTCCAATGTTTGGCATATATATTTCGGTGAAATTTTATATAAATCAATCGATTACGACCTTTTTGGCCATAATTTTTTGGTCTGCAAAAATACGTTTTATACTGGAAAATCAAACACTTAATAAAGATTTTATGTTAGTCAGAAGAAACACACCGGATACCCTCTAAACACCTAAAAATCATTGTATGAAAAGAATTGTCGATCAAATAAATTATAGCACCATTGAGAGGTTTCTTTTTGCCTCGCTGATCGCAGTTGGGGCGCTCTTAGTTTCGTTTTCTGTCCGGGCTCAGGACATTCCTGAGAAAGTAGATGTTGACATTGAAACCGAGGAAACCATGTGGTATGGTCAGCCCTGGGTTTGGGTTGTCGGCGTTGCTCTGTTCATTATCGTAATAGTGGCGATTACACGTAGCGGAAGCGGCAGAAGGGACTCATAAAGTCAACGGCTGATTAATTTTCAGTTATGAAGAAGATTATTCCATCTGTATTTAACAGGGTCATCGCGGGAGTGATTTTTCTTATCTTCCACTTATCCGTGCTTGCTCAGGACGTAGCAGACAGTGATCTCAGCAACAGGGCCGGAACAAATAAGAATTTTCGTGATCAGTGGTGGTTGTTTGGGGTCATTGCCTTGGTGGTGCTCATTATTATCGTGGCATACACACGCCGCAGGCGCCGGTGATCATCAGAAGTTTGTTTTCCATTTCAAAATTCTGCTTTTTTGGAGAATGAAAACTATTCTGGTTACCGGCAGCAACGGTTTACTCGGGCAGAAAATCACCGAACGCGTGTTGAAAGAAAAAGATGTAAATCTTGTTGCGACGTCCAGGGGTGAAAACAGATATCCTTTCAAGGGAGCCTATGTTTATGAGCCACTTGATATTTCAGATGCTGATGCGGTTCATGAAGTTCTTCAAAAATATTCTCCCGACAGCGTTATTCATACAGCAGCAATGACGAATGTGGATACGTGCGAACAGAATCAGGGCTTGTGCCGGGCATTAAACGTAGATGCGGTCAACCATCTCGTTAAAGCCTGCGAGAATCTGGGCATTCACTTAGTTCATTTATCTACTGATTTTATTTTCGATGGCGAAAAGGGTCCTTATACTGAAGAAGATCAGCCCAATCCCGTGAGTTATTACGGACAAACGAAGCTGGAGGCGGAGGAACTGATCCTCGGGTCATCATGCCGGGCAGCTATTCTTCGTACTATTATTGTATATGGGATTGTCAATGACATGAGCCGAAGCAATATTGTACTGTGGGCAAAGTCGGCGTTGGAAAAGGGGGAACCGATCAACGTGGTAAACGACCAGTGGCGAATGCCAACATTGGCTGAAGATCTTGCCGAGTGTTGCGTTCTGGCTGCAAAAAAGCAGGCTGAAGGAGTTTTCAACGCATCAGGCAGGGACTTAATGAGTATCGTCGAGTTGGTCCGGGAGGTAGCCGATTTCTGGGGGCTTGATAAATCGTTGATACGGCCAATCTCATCTGATAGCCTCAACCAGGCGGCCAGGCGCCCTAAGAGGACTGGTTTTATTCTCGATAAAGCGTCTCGCGAATTAGGGTATAAACCTCATTCTTTCAGGGAAGGTCTTCTTATTGTCGATACTCAGTTAAAGGATAAGATCTAATTTCTATATTAGCCTGACCAAACCTTACAATCATGGAGAATCCCGTTTCATTACTGCTGATAATCGCAGGATCGATCATTGCGCTTACGTTATTTTTATATATCCTGCCTATAAATCTCTGGTTTACTGCTCAGTTATCGGGTGTTCGTATCAACCTCCTTAACCTGGTATTGATGAGGTTGAGAAAGGTGTCGCCATCGCTGGTAGTGAATGCAATGATCACTTCTACAAAAGCCGGTTTAAACATTACGTCTAATGAGATCGAAACGCACTATCTGGCGGGTGGAAATGTAAATAACGTAATTAAGGCGTTGATTTCGGCGGACAAAGCCAATATTCCATTAGACTTCAAACTTGCTACGGCGATAGATCTTGCGGGCAGAGATGTGTTTGATGCGGTCCAGTTGTCCGTAAATCCCCGGGTAATTAATACGCCGCCGGTGGCGGCTGTTGCCAAGGATGGTATTCAATTGATCGCAAAGGCACGTGTCACAGTCAGGGCTAATATTAATCAGCTTGTCGGTGGCGCTGGTGAAGAGACGATTCTGGCACGCGTGGGAGAAGGAATTGTCACCACCATTGGCTCTTCCACTAATCACAAGGAAGTTTTGGAAAATCCGGACAGGATATCTAAAACGGTTCTGGAAAAAGGGTTGGACAGCGGAACAGCGTTTGAGATCTTATCAATTGATATTGCTGATATAGATATCGGCGATAATATCGGAGCCAAATTGCAGACCGACCAGGCGGAGGCCGACCTTAAAGTAGCTAATGCACGTGCAGAAGAACGCAGAGCGATGGCGGTAGCATCGGAACAGGAGCAAAGAGCAAAAGCTCAGGAGGCAAGAGCAAAAGTGATCGAAGCTGAAGCGCAGGTGCCATTGGCAATGGCAGAGGCTTTCAGAAGCGGCAACCTTGGAATTATGGATTATTATAAAATGCAGAACCTTAGAGCGGATACTGATATGCGTGAGGCGATCTCCAAGCCTGCCCCTAAGGATAAGAAATAAATATAGGTTGTCGGCTGCGATACATGGTTTTGAAATTTTTAAAAAAAAATTATTCCTTTTCAAAAGAAACACTATTTTTGCAGTCCAATTCGGAACGGACTTGTAGCTTAATTGGATAGAGCACCTGACTACGGATCAGGAGGTTAGGGGTTCGACTCCCTTCAAGTGCACAGTTTAAACTAAAAAGCCTTTTCGTCCATCTTTCGGAAAGGCTTTTAAAATTTTAAGACAGTACGAATGCTAAACATTGTTTTGTTTGGGCCTCCGGGAGCCGGGAAAGGGACACAGTCTCAAAACCTTATCGAAAAGTATCAGTTAATACATCTTTCTACCGGCGATCTTTTAAGAAATGAAATAGCACAAGGCACCGGGCTTGGTCTGGAAGCGAAGAAGCTTATGGACCAGGGTACTTTGGTTCCGGATGAGGTGGTGATCGGCATGATCAGCAACAAGCTGGATGCCAACAAAGCCGCAAATGGATTTATCTTTGATGGCTTTCCTCGTACCGTAGCGCAGGCTGAAGCCCTGGATCGTTTGCTGGCCTCCAAGGACTCTGAGATTTCCGGGATGATAGCGCTGCAAGTAACTGACGAAGAACTTGAGAAACGTTTGTTAAACAGGGGGAAGGATTCAGGCAGACCAGACGATGCAAATCCGGAAGTTATCCGAAAGCGGATTTTGGAATATAACAATAAGACTGCGCCGGTTGCTAATTATTATAAGCAGCAGAACAAATTTACCAGCATCAATGGTATAGGCACCATCAATGATATATTCAGCTCCATTACGGCGGTTGTTGACGGATATTAGTTAAAATAGAATTATAGCCAGATAGCGAGCAAACACCGGCTCGCTATTTTTGTCAACAGAGTACGGTAGACAGCAATCTTAAAGCTGAAGTTGTAAATCAATATCACACAATGCCACAGGGGTCAAATTTCGTTGATTATGTAAAAATTTGTTGCCGTTCCGGACATGGCGGGGCGGGATCCGCCCATTTACATCGGGATAAACATACGGCGAAAGGCGGACCTGATGGTGGTGATGGAGGTCGTGGTGGCCACGTGATCCTGCAAGGGAACAGTCAGTTATGGACCTTACTGCATCTTAAATATCGGAAGCATGTAATAGCCGGAAACGGCGAGCCTGGCGGAAGTGCACTAAAAAGCGGAAAAACTGGCAGGGATGACATTCTCGAAGTCCCGCTTGGCACCATCGCGAAGGATGCTGAGACTGGTGAGGTGCTTTTTGAAATAACTCAGGACGGCGAAACCCGGATTCTGACCGAAGGCGGACGGGGAGGCTTGGGAAACTGGCATTTCAAAACTCCAACTCTTCAAACGCCACGTTTTGCTCAACCTGGTGAGCCCGGCAAAGAAGAGTGGATGATTCTTGAATTGAAGGTTTTGGCAGATGTGGGTCTGGTTGGATTTCCGAATGCCGGAAAGTCGACGCTACTTTCGGTCGTTTCTGCGGCGAAGCCTGAGATCGCAGATTATCCGTTTACGACAATTGTTCCGAATCTGGGCATTGTTTCTTATCGCGACAACAAATCATTTGTGATGGCCGATATCCCGGGAATCATCGAAGGAGCCTCCAAAGGAAAAGGACTGGGGTTTCGTTTTCTCAGACACATAGAGAGAAACTCCGTACTGCTTTTCATGGTACCTGCCGATACCAGCCGTACCATTAAAGAGGAATATGAGATCCTGCTGAACGAGTTGCAGGAATATAATTCGGAGCTGGCGCAGAAGCCCCGCATTCTTGCAGTTACGAAATCCGACATGCTGGATGAAGAGTTGACGGATGAAATGAAGACCGATCTTCCAAGCATTCCGGTCATTTTTATTTCGTCAGTTGCGCAAAAGGGGCTGCTGGAGTTGAAAGATCTGCTGTGGAAAGCCATCAATAGTCCTTCTTAAGTCATTAAACCCTAATCGAAGGGACGTCCTGTCCCTGCCGGGGCCTCTGTGAAATTTTTAAAGGCCATATTTTTCCGTTATTTTCCCGCCTGTTGTAAAATAATTTACAAAGTGAGAAATGGGTATTACACAATGTTCAAAAACTTGCGCGTTGTGAGAAACTATTGTTCTTGTCGATAGTTATTTAGTTCCATGTCAATAAGGAACAATGAGCATGAACGGTGGTACTTTATATATCGTGAGTTCTAGAAAGCTTTTAGCAGCTCTGCTGGCTTTGTTATCTTTTGTTATTTTTCAATCGCATGCTCAAACCGCCAATCGCGAGTACGCCTCTCTTACTCCATTGCATTTCAAATCGGGAGCAGCTACCGTAACCGCGGCAAATGAGGCTGCAGACCAGGACGAGACTCCTGCATATGTCTCAGTACGGGACAACGGTACTCAAGCGTCTATCCAATTGAGATATGACAATGACGTTTCTGCTAATACGACGACTTTTGTCAAAATAGGTAACCCTCAGCTGGAATCAGGCTATGACGTTGAGGCATCCATCCTGACGCCCTTGCTGGGGATACTCATTGCGGCTGAAGCATATAATGGGGCCACATTGGTCAACAACTCCAATGTTCAGGTGGAACTGATTACTGATGTTAGTGATAACTGGTTCCTTGCCGTTACATCCGCCGTTAAATATGATGCGGTACGCGTTTATCTGAAATATATTTCCAAGGTTGGACCGTATAATACTGGCACAGGGTATAGTATGTCTGTTTTTTATGCATTTCATCTTAAAGCCGTAAATGATGATTGCGGGGGCGTCTGGGCAACAAATGCAGGCATCGGAAAGATCAATGGTTCGCAGTTTTCTGAGACCATTAAAGACCGGAATAACGCCGTTGATAATAGTACTAATACCAGTGCGACCTTGCAAACAATCTCCGGAGAAACTACCGTATCACAAACTATTTATTTCAATAGCGAGTCTAATCATAAAGACGAACAGGTCAAGATTCTATTTTCCATTCCATCGACGGTTCTGGCAGATGTGATATTCGATAAGATCACGTTTCAGGTATTTAATGGAGGAGTGGCAGCGGGGGCATCCTATACCTTACGGTCGAGAATGACCGGCGACCGAATGGGTCAGTGTTCAGGTAACCGCCAGGTGGTTATCGGTATCCCTTCAGGCAACAAGTTTGACAGGATCAGAATCAGCGCGACTGAAACAAAGATCAATATTTATCAGGTAGTCCGCGTTGCAAAAAGTCCGGAATTGGTGTCAGCCGCGGGGAAGATCTGTGAAGATGGCTCTTTTTCCTTCAAGCTAAAGAATGATCCTAGGGTCAGTTTCTCCTGGTACGATAAGAACAAAGCCAAGATACCTGGCACAGAGTCGCTGCAACAATACTCGGTATCCGATCTGGAACCCGGTCTTCATACGTTCTATGTCAGTGCAACACAGATCGGATGTACTGAAGCAACGCCCCTGGTGCCGGCTACGCTTATCGTATATCCGAAGCCTGGTCCGCCATCGGTTCAGCTGCAATAAAGACAATCTAAATAGACACTTAAAAAACAATGTATTATGAAAAATTTCTCACTTAAATTTCTGTCATTTTTAATGAGTTTTTTCTTACTGGCAGGTGTTGATGCATCAGCACAGATTACGGTTACCGGAGACCTGCAGGTTTCTCCCGGAGGGACGGTGTTTACACATGATGCAGCGACATTTAAGCTCACCGCCAGCGGCGATGACAGCCAGGGTGTAACCTATACCAAGTTTGCCTGGGCTGAAGTAAATGCCGCGGGCGGTGGTACTCCGATCGGTGGACAAGAGTCGGCGGAGCTACAGCTCAGTAACGTCACGCCGGGATATCATATATACCGGGTCCAGGGTATCAAAAACAACGGCGATGACGTAATATGTAATGGTGACTGGGCAGATTTTACTGTTTACGTCCTGCCTCGATTGAAAGTTATGGCCACCATTCCAAATGCTACTATATTAAAATATTGCGCTGATGCTGTTCCCTCTTCCGGTGGTGCAAACGAAATTTTAATAACGGCCGCCGTGACCGGGTTCGATGATGTCTGTAATGTCCCAAAAGATATGCCTAATCATACTTTTTCGGAGTTTGCTTACGAATATAAATGGTTTAGGATATCCGCTGACAACACGAGAACCGAGGTGGCAGGTGCCAACGAGTCGACTTACTCGGTTAACACTGCTGACATAGGCAGCTATAAATACGAAGTGCAGATCGCCTTTAAAGTTAATAGTGGAACATGGTTCGGTACAGTTGCTCAAAGCAACGGCGGAGACGCCCAAATCATCGTAGCACCGAAACCAGGTAAACCTACTATCACAATTATGTAGAACGTGCTTCAACCTATACCATAGTTTGTTAGTCCTTTAAGGATAAACAAGCAAGCTTTTACCTAGAAATTTCATCTACCTATGAAAACAGGATTGCTATGCTTGCTAATATGTTGCCTTGCCTTTACCGGTTATTCACAAACCAGGGTTTGGAAAATTACAGAGGGTAACTCTGTAATTCTCCATGCTCAGGGTGAAAAATCGGTGAAATTCCAATGGTTTAAGAATGGCGACATCATTTCCGGAGCAGACAAGAAAAACATCACCGTAAACTCCGCAGGAGTATATACTGTTATGGTGTTTAATGAAGAGAGCTGCAGCTCAGATCAGTCTGACGGCGTGCAGATCATCATTGAACCCAGGCAAAGTATTGCTGACCTCGCCGTGACCAAAAAATCTGAAGAAAAGCCAACATCGGTTAATGAGTCCTTCGAATATAGGATAGTTGCCTTTAATAAAGGCCCAGGCGATGCTACAGATATTACTGTAACAGATAGTTTGCCGGTAGGGTTATTGATGGAAGATTGGCCTCAGCCCATGCTTGGAGTTGCAACTTACAATACTAATTCAAGGATATTGAGCTGGACGATAACGCAGTTAAAGAATGGAGAAACAGCGGAACTTAACATCAAAGTAAGAGCGAACACCATCGGTTTTGTAAAGAATACTGCTTCGATCACCGGAAAAGAGTCCGATCCTAATCATTCAAATAATCGTTCCTCAGATTGGAAGGAGGTTAAGCTCATGAAGATCCCGAATGTATTTACGCCAAATGGGGATGGAAGAAACGATCAGTTTGCCATTATGGGTTTGGAGCAATTGCCGGAGAATGAGCTGGAGATCATAAACCGGTGGGGCGATCGCGTTTACCAAGCCAAAGCCTATAAGAGCAACTGGACCGGAGAGGGATTGAATGAAGGCACATACTTCTATGTGTTGAAGGTCAAAACCAGTACCGGTATATGGCAATTGTATAAAGGATACATCACTTTGCTTCGGAAAGAGGCCCGTGAGCTAAGCTTTAACTAAGCTACAGATCTACCACACAAAACATCGAGCTATTCCGCCGGAGACCATAAATATTCGGACAGGGGCTTGTTGCGTCAAATCAAAAATTTACCACTATGAAAAACGTATTATTAATTTTTGCACTGCTGTTCATTCTGTTGCAAGCAGAAGCTCAGCAAAGGCCGCAGTTCAGTCAATATCTTTTTAATGGTGTTTACATAAATCCGGCCTATTCGGGATACAAAGAAAGTTTGTATCTGCATTCTTTTTTTCGTTCGCAATGGACCGGAATGGAGGGCGCTCCAAAGACCATGTCGCTTGCGCTGGATGGCGCCATTAATGATGGAAAAGTTGGTTTATCACTATTGGTCAATCATGATCAGGTCGGTGCTCAGCTTCAAACCTCTGCTTACGCAAACTATGCTTACAAGTTAAAGATGGGTTATTACGAAAATGCCAGGTTGGCGTTCGGATTGGGTGTAGGTGCGGTTCAGCTTGGTTTGGACGGAACCCGACTTCACGCGGCGGAGGAAGAAGACATGATCCCGACCGGTATGGAAAGCAAGATCTTACCCGATGCCAGGGCCGGAATCTTT
>DASWXL010000059.1:0-3497 GCA_036405495.1 Sphingobacteriaceae bacterium
ATAGAAGCACATTCCAAACATGCATCTATACATTCCTGAAATTGATTGTTGATCATAAAATTTTGTTTTGAGTAAACGGTAATTTCTTAGATCAACAGGAATTTTCTTTCATAGTTTGAGAACCCGACGACTAAAATATGCACAGTTGTGAGTAAGTGTTGTGGATAAGTCAATTGATCTCCTCTGCCACTTCACCACACCCGGCTATCACTTTTCCATAATAGGGATTTCGGGTATCAACTTCACTGGAGAGCCAGTAAGCACCGGACCCGTTTTTGGCCATCGGACAATACTGCTTGTAGATAACTCCTGATTTGATGGTTGACGATCTGATGAGTTCTTCCACTTCTGTAGACAATGCACTAAAGGAGGCACGCTGAACTGCCAGACCGGTAGCTCTCGCAATGTTGCCCGCCAGCGTAAAGGCTTTGGCATTTTTTGTCGTCTTCACTACTGATTGAAGTGCCAAAGCGCCCAATTTAGCTTCTTTTGGGTCTGAATTGGCCAACGCATCCTTAATATGAAGGTAATGGTCATATAACGCGGCCACGTTGCTGTTGTCAAACTTTGGTTTGGCTGGTTCATCGGCCGGCCCGGCATGCGCTGATATGCCGTCGATGATTTTTGTGCCGCCGCTTGAACACGATGTAAATGCAAAAAGAAGGACAAGTAGAGCCCCTGATACTGTGCGGATATTGCTGTTCCGAAAACTCATGGTGCAGTATTAATGCGATAACAATCCGGGGATACCGGAATAATATATTAACGTTCCCAACTGCAAATTAATATACAAAATTACGGAATCTTAAAAAAAGCCTGCCGGTCTTATGGCAGGCTCATAATCAACTAAACCTAAGCTTGAATAGCTCCTAACTCTTAACTTATCTCTAAGATGCCGGTTCGCGGAATTTGTTACAGGACCAGGATAAAAAGATTATAACTAAAAGTAGCGTTTCTCGTATAATGGAGTCGAAAGCCAGTACCCGGCTGTTGTGCGGAAAGAGTTAGATGAAAGGGAATTTTACAGGTACCTGTATCGTTAAAAGGTTATTTTATTCAGTTAACTGGAAATGTGCTAGTGCATTCCTGGTATTTATTTTTCTGTTGAATAGCGTATTTGCACAGGAGATCATTACACCTTTTAAAGCCAGATACCAGGCCGAACAACGAGGAGGAATTGTTTATGTATCTAACAATATCTTAAGCTGTAACGGCTGTTCGGCAGTGAACCAAAAGCCTCCCAGCGGAACTTCTGATAATAACGACTTTTACGGCAAATACATTGATATTGACGGCTTGCCTGAAACGTTCAGCTCCAGTTCGGCAGATTTGAATTTACCCGATTGTTCATCTGTGACTTTTGCTGGCTTATACTGGGGAGCTGCTGCAAAGTCCGGCAACCCGAGGCTGGCCAGTAAGAACAGAGTGAAACTAAAGCTTCCCGGCAGCTCTGCATATGTTGATCTGACGGCCGACATTGATTTTGGCGTTTTCGAAAGCCGGCATTACCAATATTTCAAGGACGTTACCGCTCTCGTAAATGAGAAGGCCGTTTATGACGGGACAATCACTGTCGGGAATGTCGTTGCAGACGAAGGAGACCGGGGTGCCGAAGCGGGCTGGACATTAGTGATCGCTTACCGCCAGGATCTGATGCCTGTACGTGATCTCACCGTCTTCGATGGTTTTGCGGGCATACCGAGTAATGCTCCTCCTCTTAATATTAATTTAAGTGGCTTTTTGACCCCGCCCACCGGCCCCGTTTCTTTCGACCTTGGATTTGTTGCTTATGAGGGCGACAGAGGTTTAACAAATGACTACCTGTTATTTAATAACCAGAACGTAAGTGACGCCGCACATAGTGTTAGAAATACCTTTAACAGCTCGATCACTAGAAAAGGATCTGTAGTTTCAGCCAGAAATCCGGCTTACAGCAATACGTTGGGATATGACGCCAGCATAATGGAACCGGACAATAGTACCTTCAAATACCTACCCAACAGCGCTACTTCCTCAACTGTGACGATCGCAACTGATGAAGATCGTTACGCTATTGGTGTCGTGTCAACGTCCATAGATGTTTATAATCCATTTTTCAGATTTACGCATCAGTTCAGCAACCTTTCCGGTGCCAATGAATTGATACGCCCGCAGGACGAAATTGTATTTGAATATGCTATTAATAATATCGGTATTGACCAGAGTACCAACACGGTATTTATTGATACTGTTCCGCCAGCCTTTCAATTCGTCCCCGGATCATTTGAGGTACAGTATAATAACGGAAGTTGGGTAGGCAAAACGGATGCTCTCTATGATGATGAACTTGACGTTGACGCCGGTAATAAGGTGGTTTTTCGGCTTGGCAGCGGCGCAACTTCAACAACAGGAGGGGCAGTTAATTCACATGCAGATATAAAGATACGCTACAAAGCTGTTCTAACGGATGATTGTGACCTCCTTCGATGTACTGGAAGAAATATTTCTAAATTCGGGCAACTGCAGTATTCCGGAAATATCAACAGCAGTAATTCATGGGTGGTTAATTCGACCCCTCTTCCCATTGCAGGTGAGTGTTCGGCGATCGGTCCGTTAACACTCGATCTTGACATACCTGAGTCTTGTCAGTCACCTCCGGCTGATAAAAACTTCACGATAGACTGCTTAACCGATGTTCAGGCATTTTCATTGCCTCCGGGTTATTCGCTGTATGCAGAAAATGACGCTATGTTTTCGGCTCCGCTGTCAGACGTATCAGAGCCCGGACTGTATAAGGCCCGCCGGCTGTTAATGACCGGCTGCGAAACTATTTTTACGGTGAATATATACACTGATCCGGTAATTATCCGGAGCCAACCGCTTGCTGCTGTCGTTTGCGAGGGTGATAGCGCTGTCTTTGTAGCCGATGTGACAGGCGATGGCGCAACCTACCAGTGGCAAACCGATAATGGTAGTGGCAACTGGACCGATATCCTAAATGCCAATGAAGAGAAGTTAGTTGTTTCGTCGGTTACTGGTAGCCGGTCCGGATCTAGGTATCGGCTTCAGGTAGTCGATAGATGCGGAAATGTTTCCTTATCCGGTGAAGCGACTCTCAGAGTAAACCGAAAAGCAGCAGTCACCGCACATCCGGTGCCGGTCACGATCTGCGAAGGGGAGGATGCCGGCTTTACGGTCGGCGCTACCGGCGATCACTTAACCTACCAGTGGCAAACCGATAATGGAAACGGTACGTGGACCGCTATTCAAGGGGCTGATAAGTCGTCCCTAAGCTTGACCGCTGTTCCTGCAGGTCAAAGCGGGTTTAAGTACCGGGTTTTGATTTCAGACCATTGCGGTACTACGGTCAGTTCGGCAGAAGCGACGCTTACAGTAAACCGAAAAGCGATGATCACCGCTCAACCGGTGCCGGTCACGATCTGCGAAGGGGAGGATGCCGGCTTTACGGTCGGCGCTACCGGCGATCACTTAACCTACCAGTGGCAAACCGATAATGG
>DASWXL010000060.1:0-22738 GCA_036405495.1 Sphingobacteriaceae bacterium
TGCCCGAATTCCGGGCTTCCGGTTCCTTTTGAATACCGTGACACCTCGGCCCTGCTTCTTACCGAGAAAGCATCGCTGACCTTATAGGTAAGTTCTAGACGGTAATTCTCTTTTTTAACAGTGTGTAAGGCACGTACCACACCTTCACCATCCTCATTCTCCTCCTTATGTTCGCGCCTGTACCGGCCGGTGGCTTTGAGCAGCTTATTCGGAGTATAGGTGATCTGGGAAAGTAATTCATACCCCCCTGAAGGAGCATCTGCACCGAATTTCAACCAGGGAAAACGGAACACATCGGCATAGGCTGACATCTCCCAGTTACGGAAGGGCTTAACTGCCAGACCGGCATAAAATCCTTTTTCGTTGACCGCAGAAGTTGCTTCCGATAAAGCCTGGTTGAAAAACGAATGATAATCGCGGTCGTAATTCCGGTACAGCAACACCGTGGATACTTTAGAAGAAAGGCTGGCCACTGCGCCATTTATAAAAGCGAACCCACTATTGATACTGTGAGCAGCTTCGCCGAAAAAGTAAGCATTCCTGAAGTTGTAACTGTAGTTAAAAGCAAAGTTTGAAAGCCGCCTTCCTGAAAACTCAAACTGATCGTACAGAAATTTGCCGGGATAGAACGGTTTCTCATAGACCGTTTGATAACCGGTAAAGCCAACGCTGAGTGCCCTTGCGTCAAACTGCAGTGCACTTCCCGCAACAAATTCAGAAACGGCGTTTTTATGGCCTAACTCAGTTAAGGTGCGGTGAAAACCACTTACGCCGAGCGATGAAATTGCAGTCTCACCTTCAAAACTGGCATCCACATTCCTGTACGACACGAACGGCGTAAACCTGAACTGCTTAAATTTCAAGGTGGCTGCAACGCCACGGAAGAACAGGGCTTCGTTAACCGATGTATAAGGCTTCAGTCCGTGATCCTGTTTTGCAGCTCCGGCCACATCGGCCCCCTTGGCAAAGCTCAGGCCCGACCACAACGACAAACCCTGACCGAATTGTAGCGAAAAATCGCCGGCAACCAGCTTTTCCATTCTTCCGAACGACCTGAGGTAGACACTGCCAGAATAAAAGTCGAACCCGGCCGGCTGTCCTCCGGCAAAGAACTGCTCGCCTGCGTCCTTTTCCATATTGAACGAGATCATCACCCTGTTATCGGCATTATATCGGTAGCGAACCAACAGTTTTTGTGGCGAACCCAGATAGCGGCTTCCGCCGGGCGTTTCCGTCGCCCCGTATCCTTTCTGCCGCTCTAAGACCTGCCCGTACCGGAGCATCACGTCGTGTTTACCGTTACGCAGGTCTTTGATCCGAAACTTCCCGGCTGAACTCACCTCATTCAGCGTAACGAATGGCAAAAGAAGCTTTATCGTTGCCATATCGAAAGTCTCAAGGCTCTGAAGCTCCAGCAGGTCTATAAAATCGCCATCCTGTTTACGATAGGCGATCAGTTCACTCACTTGTAAGGCAGAAAGAAACACCAGGCCGTCAAGATCGTCTGAAGTAGCAATATTGATATTTAACGGGTTCTGCCGATAGCCATTCAGGCGTTCGGTAAGTTCAGCAAAGTCAAAATCTTCTGAAACCCGGTCGGCGAGAGACTCAACGATCGCCTCAATAACCAGATCGCTTTCCGTCTGTGCACGTGCCGGACAACTTCCAATAAGCAGCATAAACATCCACTTAAAACGCATAACTTAAGCCAATTTGCGGCGAATAGCCCGTGACCATTTCCGAGGCAACTGCCGCATCTATTCGAATATTCTGATACCAGGCCCCCACACCGGCGTACTGACGGAAAGGATTTGCCGACAGCCCGCCCCTGATCAAAAGCCATCTTACCGGTTCATACTCCAGCCCGACTTTCAGATCCGTATTGAGATCCATTACTTTCTCAATATCTGCGCTAAACGATACCCTGTCTGAAAAAGAATAAGCAACACCAAATGCCAAAGCAACCGGAACCCCGCCGTTCACCTCGGTGTTGAACCTGCTGTTGGAAGGATTTGCTATATGGGCGCCGAACGTCAGATTCTCGTTTACCTCATATTGAAATCCTGCTTCAGCTGAAAAAGCGTTCGATGATCCGTATCCGGCGATCTTCAGCTGATGATAACTGAAATTGATCCCCGCCGAAAAAGCCGGCCCGAGGTTACGGGCGTAATTAAGGGAAGCCCTTTGCTGATTATAGGCCGAAAAGCCATACCGTTGAAAGCCAAAGGCAAATACATTTCGCCGGTGCGGTATAGCCAATAATGCGGACTGTGTTGAAATATCCTGGCTCATAAGCCGCTGCTCGTAGTTGAACGACAGCGTTATCTCAACAACATCAGATAGCCCGGCCTGATTTTTTTCGACGGCCCACACATCCTTTAAGGCGACCCCGGAGGTACCCAGTGCCGTGAACCTGGCTCCCTCATTCATCTGAGCGGATGTAAAAAGAGGGAGTAACAAAACCCACAGAGTTAAGTACTTCATTATCTGAAGTTAATAAATTTTCAGAAAATAATATTTTCTTCTGAAAACATTTTAATTCCGCATATACTTGTATCTCAAATTGAAATTATGAAAAGACTGTTTTTATGCCTCGCCCTGATCGTTTCAGGCTCGTTAGTATTCGCTCAGAACAAGATCAGCGAGGGAACCATTACCTATGACGTTGAATGGCAGTTGCCGGAACAAATGCAACCCTATGCCGCAATGTTTCCTAAAGAAGTAAAGGTATTTTTCCAGGGCGACTCAGCAAGCTGGAAAAACGAGAACCAGATGTCGGCCACGACAACCATTACCAATGTAAAAGCCGAATTCACCCGCCTGTTGCTCGACATCCCGATGATGGGCAAGAAGTTTGCGGTTACATTTACCCCTGCCGATGTTGAAAAAATGGCCGACAAAATGCCGGAATTCGTGCTGACTGAAGGAACAGAGACCAAAACCATCGCCGGCTATAACGCCAAAAAATATTCGGCTGAAGAGAAGAAGTCGGGTTCAAAATCCGAAGCCTGGTTCACTAAGGAGGTAGAGATCCCTCAGAATTCATTTAACCAGTTCTTTGACGCAAAGTACGGCTTCCCTGTTGAGTTCAACACCTTTGCCAACGGGTTGGGACTAAAGGCGAAAGTAAAAGAAGTGAAAGCCGGCGCCGTTCCGGCAGGTGTGTTCTCTACCGGAAAAGACTACGAGACTATGTCCCTGGAGCAACTGATGCAGATGCAGGGCGGCCAGTAACGTATTGACCTGTTATTCATTCTTACTAAATAATTCTGATGAAAAAACTAAGCCTGCTTTCATTACTGATGATCACGGTGGCTTTGACGGGTCTTACTAGCCCGGCAAAGAAAGATCCGGATATTAAAGCGCATCCGCTGTTTACGGTAGATACGCTCTATACACGTCTGAATAATCCCTGGGGCATCGCATGGCTACCCGACGGCCGTGCGCTGGTCACCGAACGTTCTGGTCAGATCCTCATCTTTAAAAATGATAAATACACCGGTCAGAAAGTTGCCGGTATGCCTGCGGTCTATCAGAGAGGGCAAGGCGGACTCATGGATATTCAACTTCATCCAAACTATAAACAGAATGGCTGGATATACATTGCCTACTCAAAACCGGGCAGCGGCGGAGGAAGCACCACCATAATGCGTGCAAAGCTGAACGGAAATACACTTGTCGGCAAGCAGGATATTTACCAGACGAAACCACTGTCCACATCAGGGGTACACTTTGGTTCGCGGATCGTATTTGACAGAAAAGGCTACCTGTACTTCAGTTCCGGAGAGCGCGGAACAAAGCCGAATGCCCAGAATCTTGGCAACGACATGGGGAAGATCCACCGTCTTCATGATGACGGCCGCATACCAAAAGACAACCCGTTCATTTCCAAAAGCGGCGCCAAGGGATCGATATGGTCGTATGGCCACCGGAACCCGCAGGGGATGGTCTATGATGCCGCAACTGACCGTATCTGGGCGCACGAGCACGGACCTAAAGGCGGTGATGAATTGAATCTCATTGAAAAAGGTAAAAATTACGGGTGGCCGGTTGTAACGTATGGTATCGACTATAACGGCGACATCATTTCCAAATTGAAAGAGAAAGAAGGGATACAAAAACCGGTACATTACTGGGTACCGTCGATCGGCCCCTGTGGAATGGCATTGGTAACAAGCGACCGCTATTCCGGCTGGAAAGGCAATTTGCTGATCGGTGCACTTGCGTTGACGCACGTTTCCCGTGTAAAATTGACCAATGGAAAATTTGCCGGTGAAGAAAAGCTGCTCCAAAACATCGGGCGTGTCCGCGCGGTTGCCCAAAGCCCCGACGGATACATTTATGTGCTGACCGAGGGACCAGGCATGTTGCTGAAACTTATTCCAAAGAGGGGTTGAGCCGTACGCGCGAACTTTTTTGAATGTGGAAGGTTAAATTTAGAGACAACTGACAGTCTGTATTTTTAACCTTTAAATTCTTGATTATGAAAAACCAGAAGAAAGCGCCTCAAACCGACTCGAACAAACGAAAGCCGCAGTCTGAATACCAGGCCAGTAAAAATTCAAAGACAGAAAGTCCGGTAACTTCAAAACCCAGAAAAGAGAAAAAATAAGAACGTTTACTCCTCCGGCCTTGTGCCGGAGGTTTTTTTTTCCATATAAGCCATATGACCTATCCTGCGGCGTCAGCCTCGGCAAATATCTTACGGATATGGAACTGGAAGAAACCGTCCATTGAGTCGGTCCGTTTGCTGTTATTGTTAAAATTCAGCGGCTTGATCAGATAACCCGAAATTCCCAGCTCTTCGGTCGACTTCCGATCAGCCTCTTCGCCGGAGGTGGTCATAACGAACACCTTGATATGCTTAAACCGCTCATCGATCCTCATGGTCTTTAAAAATTCCAGGCCATTCATTTTCGGCATGTTCAGATCAAGGAGAATAATATCAGGAAGCGCCTCGCCGGCACGATCCGTTTGACTCAATATCTCTAACGCTTCTATCCCGTTAAATGCGGTCTTTAACTCGTATTCTTCATTAAGCTTCTTTAATGACCGCTCAACGCTGATCACGTCCAACTCGTCATCCTCTACCAGTAAAATCACTTTTTTATTCATATCAGTACTAATTTTTGGGCCAGGTAAATACAAATGCGGCACCTTTTCCCGCGTCAGAACTTACCGAAATATTACAATGCTGATCGTCGATTATTTTTTTCACAATAGCAAGTCCGATACCGGTACTTTCCTTAGCATTCTTATCACGCAACGTCTGGAACACTTCAAATATCTTGTCGTGAAATTCCGGCGCGATCCCGATGCCGTTGTCTGCGACCGAAAATTCGTAAACTTTTTTCATTTCCCTGCAGGTTATATCAATGCGGGGCACACTGGCCTGCGTATACTTAACCGAATTACTCATCAGGTTACTGAAAACCTGCTGCAGGCGGATCCGCTCTGTGGTGAGTACCGGCATCGTCTCGATCCGCAGGTCAAACTCCTTCGGCACGATCAGATCCGCCAGGTCTTTCACCAACAGGTTGACGTCAACAGGTTCTTTTAACGGCTTTTCACGGTTGATCCGGGCGTAATCCAGCAAACCCGTGATCAGCTCTTCCATTCTCCTGATCCGTTCGCGAATGATACCAAAATATTTCTTCATCTGGCCTGACAGTTCCTCATGAAGGTCTTCCTCAATCCACTGAATAACGTTATGAATGCCCCTGATCGGAGCCTTGAGATCATGCGAAACCACGTATCCGAACTGATCAAGTTCCGAATTCCTCTTTTCAAGCTCCCGGATATTTTTACTCAGGGTTTCCGACATCGAATTCAAGGAAACCGACAAGCTGGTAAGCTCATCATTCTGATCATCCTTTACTTTCGTGAACTGGCCGTTAGAAATGTTCTTGGC
Source organism: Sphingobacteriaceae bacterium (assembly GCA_036405495.1). Taxonomy (GTDB): domain Bacteria; phylum Bacteroidota; class Bacteroidia; order Sphingobacteriales; family Sphingobacteriaceae; genus DASWTL01. The sequence goes on from DASWXL010000060.1 coordinate 5,912, forward strand.
AACGTCTACCATTCCTGTGATACGCTTCGAAATAAAATTGACAATATAAAAAGTACTGATCAGACCGATTATGACCGTCAGCACCACAAAGATTATCGAAAACGTCTTCGTTCTTTCGATCGACGTTTGCAGAACACTTCGCCTTGCTTCCCGTACCCGGTATTCAAACCGGTCGAACTCACGAAACTTTTGAGTTACCTCATCATTTATGTTCTTTCCAAGCTGCTTCTTTAATTTATTTTCAAAGATATCCTGGTAAAGGTGACCTTTGCCGGGCGCATTCAGCGCCTCTCTTTTAGCCGCAATTACCGCATTGGCATAATCGATCCATTGCCTGTGCAGATATTGGATGGAGTCAAGCTTCTCAAGTTGCTCAGGTGATTCCGTCAGCAACCGGCGCTCTTCCTCAAAAAGCCTGGGCAACGTATTCATCCCATTGTAATAAGTGGTAAGGAAGCTCTCGTTCTCTGTCAGCAAAAACCCACGGAACACGCTCTGCATCTCAATTATGCCCTTATGGAGCCGGCTTGAATTCCGGATGATGTTTTCTGAATTAGTGAGGAAAGCGCTGTTCCGGTTAACCTTCTCAGTCAGAAGGAAATTGATATAAGAATCAGTGAGCGATAAAACTATTACAATAGAAAAACCCAAAAAGATGCGTGTAGAAAGCTTCATATCTCATTAGCGTTTGCAGTGCTGTTAACTAACCGTTCGGCGGTTTCGTTTTCTATGCCCGGAACGGTGAACCTGAAACATGTTCCTTTTCCAACTTCGGTTTCAACAGTGATAGCCCCCCCGTGCTGTATGATGAAATCCTTCACCAGCAGCAAACCTAATCCGCTTCCCTGTTCATTATTGGTACCCGATACTGAAGAAGTTCTCGTGAACAACTTTTCTCTTATCTCTTCCGATACGCCGATCCCGGTATCTTCCACACAGATCTCCACCATATTGCCAACTTGCCGCGCACTTAATGAAACCGTACCTCCTTCCGGGGTATATTTGATAGCATTGGTAACCAGATTTTGCAGGATCGAACGAAGCATCAGCGTATCGGCGTTTACCATGATATCGCCGGGAATGTTGTTCTTCAAACTGATCTCCTTCTGGGCAGCATTGTTCTTTAGCAGCTCCAGCCACTCGTCCATTTCCGCAAGCAGTTGAATCGTGACCGGCTTGAATGTTGTCTTCTGCCTTTGGGTCTTTGCCCAGTCGACCAACTCATTCAGCTGCGACAGAACACGATTTGAAGTACGGTATATGATATCCGAGAGCTGTCTGATCTCCTTTATGCCATATTTTTCCGCATCCTTGTTCAGCTTTACGGATGAAGCGATCAGTGCCGTTAACGGATTTCGCAGATCATGAGAAATGACCGACAGAAACTTGTCTTTCGAGTAATTTAGCTCCTTCAACTGATCGTTCAGCTGTTTCAGCTCATTTGTACGTTCCTGAACCCGGATCTCCAGCTCCTGATTAAATTGGCGGAGCTCGTTATTGATCACACGAAGCTTTTCCTCCTGCTGCCGCAGTAATTGATTCTTTTTATGCAATTCGGCAAACACGCCAACTTTGGCTCTTAACACCTGCGGCTTGAAAGGCTTTCTGATGTAATCAACAGCGCCCGTTTTATAGCCTTTGAAGATCGCGTCCTCCTCGTAGTCGTGGGCAGTAATGAAAATAATGGGAATATGGCGCAGCTTTTCGCGCTGATAGATCAGCTCGGCGGTTTCATAGCCATCCATGATTGGCATCTTAACATCCAGAAGGATCAGCGAAAAATCATCCTCCTTTAACAGGATCTTCAGTGCGTCACGACCCGACAGCGCTTTGGAGAAGGCATAACCTTCTCTTTCCAGAACAATTTCCATCGATGCCAGATTGTCCTCGCGGTCATCCACCAGAAGAATTTTTACAATTTTATGAGAGCTCACAATACCCGACTAGAAGCATTAACACTAAAAAACTACGTATCCAACCAAACCCGCATCAGCGATAACAGCTGATCTGTTTTAACCGGTTTAGTGATATAATCGGAAGCGCCCGATGCGATACACTTCTGCCGGTCACCGATCATTGCTTTAGCTGTAACTGCTATGATCGGAAGTTGTTTAAGCTTAAACTCCTTCCTGATGCGCTGTATCGTTTCGTATCCGTCCATTTCAGGCATCATGATGTCCATCAGTATGATGTCAATATCGATCTCCTGATTCAACATCTCCAACGCCTCCTTTCCACTTTCGGCAGTGATCACATTTAATCTCGAACGCTCAAAAGCAGCGGTCAATGCAAAAAGGTTTCGTACGTCGTCGTCCACGATCAGAACCTTCCTGCCTTCCAGAATATCACTGTTACCCCTGGTGTTGTGTATCAGATTCAGTTTGTCCTTGGTAAACAAACGGGAGTCGACATGCAGAATTTTCGATATTTCTTCGAGCAGATGACCGTGTGATGCCGGTGTTTTGTTTATCCACTTATGTTGCAGTTGTTTAATGTATAGCAGGTCATCCTGCGAAGCATCCTTCTGCGAATGAAGGATAACAGAGGTATCCGGATGGCTCTGGCCTTTTAACTTACTGAGCAACCCTTTGCAATCGGGCTTTTCTACGTCCAGAATAATACAGTCGAAGCTTTCATTCTTGAGCAGAGAAAGACCTTTTTTTACGTTCGGAACACTTGCTATACTTACAGCATCATTGCTTAAAAGTTCCTTGAGCCGTTCAGATTCATCCAGGTCGTCCTCGATCATCAACACCCGCTTCGTTTTTTTCTCACTGAAGCTGATTATTCCCGAAATGAGCTCCTCGAGAGACCGGTTCGACAACGGCTTAACATGAAAACTCTTTGCACCAGATTTAAATGCAAGAGCCCGGTTGTCTTCTCCCGAGATGAGGTGAACCGGTATATGACGATACTTCAGATCGCTCTTTAACAGTTTCAGCACCTTCCAGCCATTTGATTCCGGCAGTTTCACATCGAGCGTTATCGCGATAGGATTATAGCTTTGGATACTGTCAAAAATATCGACATAAGTAACCGCTACAACAGCTTTCAGATCGAAGTCGTGAAGCTTGTCGATCATGATTTTGGTAAACCGAACATCGTCTTCGATAACAAGCACCGCCTTGTCGCCGGCCATAATATGATGCCGGTCGTCTTCAACTGACTGCTGAGAAATGTCCGCCAATACCGGCTTCGGACTTGTTGCCTTATACAGATCTTTTATTTGAATTTCAGGAACCAGGCTGGTCTTTTCCTTGAACTTCAGCGGCAGATAAAGCGTAAATGCACTACCCTTGCCCAATTCACTGGCTACAGTGATGGTACCGCCCAGGAGTTCGGCAAAGCCTTTACTGATCGACAAGCCCAGACCGGTGCCACCGTATTTCCGGCTGGTAGATCCTTCTGCCTGCTGGAACGCTTCAAATATAATTCCTTGCGTCTTTTTCGAGATCCCGATACCGGTATCCTCAATAGAGAACGCGATCACTGAGTCGGCATTCGTAACCAGCTTTAGCTTTCCCGCTTCCGGCTTGAATATCCTCAGCTTCACCTCACCTCTCTCGGTGAACTTAAAGGCATTCGACAGCAGGTTCTTCAGGATCTGGTTCAACCGCTGAATATCGGTCTCGATCACGTCCGGCAACTCCTCCTGGATCTCAATGTTGAAGTTAAGACTCTTGCTTTCCGAAATCGGCTTGAAGGTGGCTTCAACGAACGAGGCGATCTCACGGAAACTGACCGGCATAATATCGGCCGATATAACCCCCGACTCGATCTTCGAAAGATCAAGAATATCGTTGATCAGCTGAATGAGGTCGTCGCCGCAGGAATGAATGGTCCTTGCGTACCTGATCTGCTTGTCGGTCAGGTTGCCGTCATGATTTTCAAAGAGCTGCTGAGCCAGGATCAGTAAACTGTTCAGCGGTGTCCGCAGTTCGTGCGACATATTGGCAAGGAACTCTGATTTATATTTCGATGTCAGGGTAAGCTGCTCGGCTTTCTCTTCCAGCGACCGTCGTGCCTCTTCCACTTCCTTATTGATCTGCTCCACCTCTTCTTTTTGTTTTTCAAGAAGCTGTGCTTTGTCGTGCAGCTCGTCGTTTGCCCGTCTCAGTTCTTCCTGCTGAGCAGACAACTCGCCTGCAAGCGATTGCGACTGGGTCAAAAGCTCCTCCGTACGTGTATTCGTTTCAATGTTGTTCAACACGATACCGATACTTTCGGTCAGCTGATCGAGGAAGTCCAGGTGAGTGGGACTGAAACTATCAAAGGACGCCAGTTCAATAACCGCTTTAATGTTGTTCTCGAACAGCACAGGAAGTATGACCAATGTTAACGGCGGCGCACTTCCGATTGCCGAGTTGATGCGTAAATAGTCTCCCGGAACATTAGATAGCAGGATTCGTTCCTTGTCGGTCGCGCATTGCCCGACCAGGCCTTCATTCAGTGAAAACTCACTGGCAATCGTGTTCCTCCTGTTGATAGCATACCCTGCAAACAGCTTGAGCTTCGGCTCTTCAGCCCCTTCAAACTGTTCAAGTAAATAGAAGGCGCCATAACGGGCATTCAGTAATTCGGCAAGTTCAGACAGCACCTTGTTAGCTACCGCATTCCTGTCGCGCTGCCCCTGGAGCATTTGCGCAAACTTGGCCAGGTTCGATTTCAGCCAGTCCTGCTCATGGTTACGAAGCGTAGTGCCCTTAAGATTTGCGATCATCTGGTTGATCGTATCCTTCAACGCTTCAAGCTCACCCTTCGCCTCTACCCGAATGGTTCGCGTCAGGTCACCTTTAGTTACCGCCGAAGCAACTTCCGAAATAGAACGCACCTGAACTGTCAGATTCTGCGCCAGCTGGTTTACGTTCTCGGTCAGGTCCTTCCACGTTCCGGAAGCTCCCGGCACACTGGCCTGGCCGCCTAACCGCCCTTCAACCCCCACCTCACGCGCAACAGTGGTCACCTGATCAGCAAACACGGCCAGCGTATCGATCATTTCGTTGATCGCGTCGGTTAACTGCGCAACTTCACCCATGGCGTTGATCGTTAAGCGTTGCTTCAGGTTTCCTTTCGCTACCGATGTTGCCACCTTCGCAATTCCGCGGATCTGAACAGTAAGGTTGGATGCCATCTGGTTAACCGAGTCGGTCAAGTCCTTCCAGGTACCGCCCACACCTTTTACCTGTGCCTGGCCGCCGAGCTTTCCTTCCGTACCCACCTCGCGCGCCACACGAGTAACTTCCGAAGCAAACGAGTTCAGCTGGTCCACCATCGTATTAATAGTGTTCTTCAGATCCATCATCTCGCCCTTAACGTCAATGATAACCGTTTTCGAAAGGTCGCCGCTTGCTACCGCTTTTGTTACCTCCGCAATATTACGTACCTGCGATGTCAGGTTACTCGACATCTGGTTTACCGAATCCGTAAGATCCTTCCAGGTTCCGCCAACGCCCGGTACAAAGGCCTGGCCGCCGAGGTTACCATCCGTTCCCACCTCACGCGCAACCCGCGTTACCTCCGATGCAAAGCCTCGCAGCTGATCCACCATCGTATTGATGGTTTCCTTCAACTGAAGGATCTCGCCACGAACGTCTACGGTGATCTTCTTTGATAAGTCGCCGTTTGCTACCGCGATCGCAACATCGGCAATATTCCGAAGCTGTGCTGTCAGGTTTCCGGCCATCTTGTTTACCGAATCGGTGAGATCCTTCCATGTACCGTCAACTCCCGGCACATTCGCCTGACCACCCAGCTGCCCTTCAGAACCTACCTCACGCGCAACCCTCGTTACCTCCGACGCAAAGCCGCGGAGCTGGTCCACCATGGTATTGATCGTATCTTTGAGCTCCAGCAGCTCCCCCTTAGCCTTCACTGTGATCTTTCGCGAAAGGTCTCCTTTAGCCACCGCCGTGGTTACTTCGGCAATGTTCCGCACCTGGGAGGTCAGGTTATCCGCCATTTTATTTACCGAATCCGTCAGATCTTTCCATGTCCCCGCAACACCCGGCACATTGGCCTGTCCGCCCAGCTGACCCTCGGAGCCTACCTCCCGGGCCACACGCGTTACCTCCGAACCAAAGGAGTTAAGCTGATCCACCATCGTATTAATGGTATTTTTAAGCTCAAGCATTTCTCCACGCACGTCTACCGTGATCTTTTTGGATAAGTCGCCCTTGGCAACAGCGGTAGTCACCTCGGCAATATTCCGCACCTGGCCGGTAAGGTTACCAGCCATCTGGTTAACGGAGTCGGTCAGATCTTTCCAGGTACCGCCGACACCCGGAACGTTAGCCTGACCACCAAGCTGGCCTTCCGAACCCACCTCACGGGCCACACGTGTCACCTCCGAGGCGAACGCACGCAGCTGATCCACCATGGTATTGATGGTATTCTTAAGTTCAAGAAGTTCACCTTTCGCATCTACCGTAATCTTCCTTGAAAGATCGCCTTTTGCTACAGCAGTTGTTACGCCGGCAATATTCCGCACCTGGTCTGTCAGGTTACTTCCCATCTGGTTTACCGAGTCGGTCAGATCCTTCCAGACACCACCTACGCCTTTCACTTTTGCCTGTCCGCCCAGCTTCCCTTCCGTTCCTACCTCAAGAGCCACGCGTGTTACCTCCGATGCAAATGAATTCAGCTGATCCACCATCGTATTGATCGTCTTTTTCAGCTCCAGCATCTCGCCTTTTACGTCTACCGTGATCTTCTTTGACAGGTCGCCTAATGCAACCGCGGTCGTCACACCGGCAATATTTCTCACCTGCGAGGTCAGGTTACCCGCCATTCGGTTAACTGAATCCGTCAGGTCTTTCCAGGTTCCGGCCACGCCGGGAACTTTCGCCTGTCCGCCAAGTTTACCTTCGGTACCCACCTCGAGGGCCACCCTCGTCACCTCCGAAGAAAAGGAATTAAGCTGGTCAACCATGGTATTAATGGTGTTCTTAAGCTCCAGTATCTCCCCCTTCGCCTCTACCGTGATCTTTCTTGAGAGATCCCCTTTTGCTACCGCAGTGGTTACGGCAGCCACATTCCGTACCTGCGCCGTCAGGTTACCGGCCATCAGGTTCACCGAATCGGTAAGTTCTTCCCACACGCCGGCCACGCCTTTGATCTTAGCCTGCTCCCCCAGCTTACCTTCCGAACCTACCTGACGCGCAACACGTGTTACTTCCATCGAAAAGACCTGCAGCTGTCCCACCATCTGATTCGCCTCCCGCGCGATCCTCAGGAACTCTCCCTTCAGCGGAGTACCATTTATCTCCAAAGGGATCTGCTTTGACAGGTTACCGTTCGCCACGGAATTGATCATTCCGGCGATCTCGAGTGTCGGATAAGTAAGATCTGTTATCAGGTTGTTAAGCGATTTAACGCCGACTGCCCAGCTGCCTTTGGCATCGGCAACCTCGAGGCGCTTACTTAAATTTCCTTTTTTTCCAATAATCTTTTCAGCGGTACAGATCTCGTTAACGATCTGTTCATTCAGGTCGATAATGTCGTTAAGGACCTCGCAAATGCGACCACTGATCCCAGCCTGGGTGACCGGCATCCGAACGTCAAGTCTGCCATTCTTTACAGACGACAATACCTTAAGGAGTTCCTTTAAGTCTATCGTATTTTCGGCATCAAAGAACTCTGCCGGTCCTTGTCCGGTTGTTGTTAAGTCGCGCTTCATAAATTAAGCTGTCAGTTAGGGTTGTTGGCTTTTAATACGTAAATACCTCTCAAAAAGGTTAATATTTACAAAGGAAAGAATACAAGGTACTGAATATCTGAAGAATATTTCTTGCGGTCAGGTAAAAAGGTTTATAATTCGACATATTGGAATAACGGTTAGAATGTCATACAATGGCAGGCGCAAATTGTTTCAGGAAAAGTGATTTTTTTTTGATCCGCATTATTTCGCCAGCCTTTGACACAATTTTTTAGCCTGCGATCAGCAAACCAACGGCATTGTTTTTTAGACATTAAGTGTGGAAAAATATTTTGTTTCATATTAAAACTATTTTCCTCTTAAATCCTTATCACGTAAACACTTAATTAAATGAACATTTTTATTGCCAGCCTTCCTTTCCAGCTTGAGGAATCTGAAATCAAAGAGATCTTTGAAGATTATGGTGAAGTTTCATCCGTTAAACTGATCACCGACCGAGAAACAGGTAAAAAACGCGGCTTCGGCTTCATCGAAATGCCGAACGAAGAAGAAGCGTTGAACGCCATTAAAGCGATGGACAAAACGGAGATCTACGACCGGACCATTGCCGTCAGCCAGGCTGAAGACAGGCGGCAAGGCAGCCGAAACAGCTACCAGGCCAGCCGCAATAATTTCAGCAAAGGAGGATATAGCAAGAGCAATTACAGCAACGGCTATAACCGGAGCGGCAACCGCAGCTATTAATGATCAGAACGTTTAGTTAGTTAATAAGTTAAATAAATCGAAGCCGGCCCCTGTAAGGCCGGTTTTTTTTATAAATGTGGCATCCCTGCACACCTTGTTACAACAATTCACAGAATTTCTCAAAGTGCTCCACAATCCGGGTATACTCCCATCTTTAATCAGCGAATCGTGTTGTTAGAGAAAAAATGTTGTCACATGCTTCAGGACCTACCCCTATTACAAAAGCCGTCTATAGAGCTCGTAAACCAGGAGCGACCAAAAACAAGAATAAGATCAGAAAGGATCCATGCCATGGACTGGCTCCGTGTGCTCGCCTTCGGCATCCTCATGGTATACCATTCAGCGGAAGTATTCACCACCTGGAACTGGTGGGTTAAGAATGAAGATACATCCCCCATATTAAGTTACGGCATGATGTTCTTCCACGAATGGCGCATGCTGCTTCTTTTCATCATATCAGGCGCGGCGGCGCATCTCGCATTGGGAAAAAGATCTGTGATGGTGTTTTTGCAGGACCGTGTCGTACGTATACTGATCCCCCTCCTGGCCGCCATGCTATTGATCATTCCGCCGCAGATCTATTTTATCCAGCTGTTTGATGGCGAGAGGATCAACTTCTGGAACTTCTATGTTCAGCTTTTTGAATTTGAATGGTTCCCTGAGGGAAACTTTCACTGGCTGCACCTGTGGTACATGGCCTTCATTTTTGTGTTCACGGTCATGATGCTGCCGGTGATCAGTCTACTGAAGTTACCACGTGGCAAACTGTTCATCAGAAAAGCCGCCCGCCTGATCAGTAAACCGGCTGTGCTATTCTCGCTGTCGCTGATCATGGAGCTCCCGCTATATTTAACAAAATACTCCGGTTTTGGAGGAAACTTACAAAGCCTGATCTATTACTTTCCGTATTATGTTTTCGGAGCACTATTCTTAACGAGTGATGTTATCCGCCAGAGTTTTGTCAAGCATCGTAAAACCGCCCTTATCCTGGCAATATTGACCGCCTGCGCACTCTATCTGACCTCATGGATAAAGGATGACGCCGGAAACGTTTTGTTCACCCTCGGACTGGCAAAAGCCGAAAGAGTAATCCTTGATGCTTTTTTAACCACCATCAATCACTGGTTCTGGCTCATCACCATTATCGGCTTCGGGCTTCGTTATCTGACCAGCGGCTCGGCTTTTCTGCAATACGCGAATAGAGCGATCGCACCTTTTTACATCCTACATCAAACCGTTATAATCGCTTTCGCATATTACATCGTCGATCTGCCTTATGACATCTCAACAAAGTTCGCACTTATCCTTACGCTCACGTTTGTAAGTATTTTCGTACTTTATCAGTCAGTACTTGTCAAAACCCGGTTTACGCAAATACTCTTTGGTATAAAGAAATAGAAACCTCCCCGTTTAAAAATATCCTGCCGGCCCTGTTGGCGGGATATTTTTTCTGTGACTATCTTGGCATCCAAAACCGAATGAGCAGTATCAAGGAAAATTTATATGAACAATGCCTTCGCCATGTACGGGAACGCATTAAAACGGCGGAAGATGCGATAAGATCAGCCCGTGAGGCTTCAGAGAGTGACACCAAGAGCAGCGCCGGCGATAAATACGAAACCTCCCGGGAGATGCTGCAACAGGAAATAAGCCGTAATGAAAGCCAGTTACAGGAATCCAGAAAACTACTCAGCACATTAACGTTGCTTAATCCGCATAAACAATATGAATCAGCCGCCCCGGGGGCTTTGGTGAACACCAACCGCGGAAATTTCTTTCTTGCCATAAGTGCCGGCAGGCTGGATCATAATGGCAAAACCTACTTCGCCCTTTCGGGATCATCGCCTATAGGGCTGAAATTAAAAGGCCTCAAAGCTGGCGACCGCTTTACTTTCAATCAGCACACGTATATCATCGAATCTGTGGCATAACCATCTGTGTAACATCTGAGATAATATACGGGGCAGGTGCATTTCAGCCAAACAAAACGCTGTGCAGGGCGTGTTTCTATAATATGCAGATACCTAAATACCGTGCATGGATTAAATCTTCCAGGAGAATGGTTGAGGTTGCCAGATTACATCTGGCACCACCCGATAAACAGGGAATCGAATATGATGAGAACGGAAGCATGCACTTTATTCCCATACGCGACTGTGAAGTTCAATCGGCCCTTGATATCTTCGACCACAGCGGGAATCAGTACTATTTCTATGATGTTATCCTCAGTAAAACCGTGATCGGCGTGCTCGTCTTATGCGATGGCAACCTCGGACTTGCTACGTGGATCGGCGGAGCCTACCACTGCTTTTGCAGCACTTCCAGGGAAGAACTTGAAGCAGCGGAGATCATGGGTAATATCTATGAGGATACCCTGCTCAGCGAGGAACCGGAGAGTACAACACATTTATTTCATCCCGGAGGTTATACTTAGACGCCATGACCTGTCCATACGCCCCTGCCGTACGGATAGCAAACAGGTCTCCCCGCTTCGATTCCGGAAGCTCTACTTCCTTTCCAAAGCAATCGGTGGATTCGCAGATCGGACCCACCACGTCGTATTTAAAGGACTCCTGACCACTGACCGCTGACCGCTGACTAATATTTTCAATCTTATGATACGCCTGATAAAGCATCGGCCGCATCAGCTCGGTCATTCCGGCATCAAGGATCAGGAAATTCTTCTTTAAACCGTTTTTTACGTACAACACCCGGCTGATCAACGAACCCGACTGAGCGACGAGCGCGCGCCCCAGCTCAAAATGAACCTCCTGCCCTGGCCTGCGCTCCAGAAACTGATCAAAGATCTGAAAGTAGGTTTCAAAATCAACGATCGGCTTATCATCCGGCTGGTGATAGTCTACACCTAAGCCGCCACCTACGTTGAGCACCTTAAGCTGGAATCCTCTTTCAGCAAACCACTGATGGATCTCATTTACCTTAACACACAGGCTCTTAAAAACCTCCAGTTCCAGGATCTGCGACCCGACATGGAAGTGGATGCCCACAAAATCGAGGTTCGAGCTTTGCTTCAGCACTTCGGCACAGTCGTGCAACTCCCACTGGTTGATACCAAACTTATTCTCTTCCAAACCGGTGGTGATGTTCTTATGGGTCTTTGCATCAACGTTCGGGTTGATACGCACCGCCACCCTGGCCTTCTTTCCCTTCGCCGCGGCAAGCGCATTAATGATCTCCAGTTCCTGAATAGATTCTACGTTAAAGCAGAAGATATCGAGGTCCAGAGCGTCGTTGATCTCTCTGTCCGATTTCCCCACACCGGCAAACACCACCTTTCCCGGAGCAAAGCCGATGTCAACTGCCTTCTTCACTTCATTTCCGCTGACACAATCGGCGCCGATACCGGCATCTTTAATGATACCCAGCACCTTGTCATCAAAATTCGCCTTCAGTGCATAATGTACGTGGAAGCTGTACTTAGATGAAGCATCGGTACACCGCTTCACCGTTTCCTTCAGCAGGTTAAGGTCATAGTAATAGAACGGCGTTTCCCGTTCATTAAATGCTTGTAAAGTCTCGCTCGTGAACATGTATAAGGAAGGTTTTAGATCAGTTATTCAAATAATCGGCTGTGCAACGACCGCAACGCTTCTGTTTTTTCGGTCGTCTTAACAAGTAAAGAAACGTTGTAGTTGCTTCCACCGTAAGATATCATTCTCAGCGGAATATGCTTCAAGGCTTCGAGAACCCTGGCTGCATAGCCATGCTTTTCGGCCCCGAAATCGCCTACAATACAAACTATGGTATGATCGGTATCCAGGTCTACAATGCCAAACGCATTAAGCTCTTTGATAATATCCTCCAGGTACGTAGTATCATCGATCGTTAACGACACCGCCACTTCAGAGGTAGTGATCATATCAATAGGAGTCTTGTAGCGCTCAAACACCTCAAAAACCCTTCTCAGGAAACCATATGCCAGAAGCATCCGGCTCGACTGGATCCTGATCGCCGTGATACCATCCTTGGCGGCAATGGACTTGATCTTACCTTTCTCACTCTCCGTGGTGATCAGGGTACCGGGAGCGGAAGGCTCCATAGTATTGAGCAAACGGACCGGGATCTTATACTTCTGCGCAGGAAACACGCTCTGCGGGTGCAGGATCTTGGCACCGAAATAGGCAAGCTCAGCAGCTTCGTCAAAGGATAGCTGCGCGATAGGTCTTGTGCCCTTCACGATCCGCGGATCGTTGTTGTGCATGCCGTCGATATCGGTCCAGATCTGAACCTCCTTGGCACGGATGGCCGCGCCCACAAGAGACGCCGTATAATCACTGCCGCCGCGGCGCAGGTTATCGATCTCGCCAAAAGAATTACGGCAAATGTATCCCTGCGTAATGAACAGGTCCTGGTCATCCCGCGCATCAAGTAACGGCTGCAGATGTTCTGATATGTAATCAACTACAGGCTCGTTGTCCTCATCAATTTTCATGAAATCCAGTGCCGGCAGCAGCACCGAACGCACGCCCGTCTCGGTCAGGTAAAAATGATAAAGCGTTGTCGATAGTAATTCGCCCTGTGCCAGGATCACCTTCTCTTCAATGGGCGTAAACAGTTCGGAAGCGAACGAGTTGATCAGGTTGAAGTGGTAGTCGATAAGGTCTTTACCGTTGTTCAACCCTTCTTCGGTAGAAAAAAGCTCCTGAATGAACGCCTCGTATTTGTCGTACAATACTTTGGTCAGTTCGCCGGCCTTTCGTTTATCCCCGTTCAGATATGCCTGAGAAATTTCCACTAAGCTGTTGGTTGTCCCGGCCACGGCCGACAATACAACCAGCTTTTTTTTGTCGCTCCGGTCAGACTGAATGATGTCCAGTAACTTTTTCATCCTTTCCGGACTTCCAACCGATGTACCTCCGAACTTTAAGACTTTCATTCTAATTACGATTACCGATTTTAAACTTTGCGCTTTGATTTCTATACTTGCGCGTCGGGCGCCAAAAATAGCTAAAAGGAGAGCATATTTTGGATAACCTGAAAACAAAAATTTGAGTGAACGGTTGCTGGCAAAGCAATGTCCTTTCACATTCAATACCAGACAGAAAATAAAACTTATTTAACGCTATGCAGGAATTAGAATCAGCAGTTCAGGAAAAGATAAACACATGGGTCAACGGAAATTACGACCAGGACACGAAGGCGCACATCCGCCGGCTGCTTGATGAAAAGAATTACACCGAATTAACCGATTCATTTTATCGCGACCTCGAATTCGGCACCGGCGGCCTTCGCGGAATTATGGGGCCCGGATCGAACCGGATCAACAAATACACCATCGGCGTTGCCACTCAGGGCCTGAGCAACTACTTAAAAAAAACATATCCCGGTCAGCAGATCAAGGTGGCCATCGCACATGACAGCCGCAATAGCTCCGATTATTTCGCCCGCATTACTGCCGAAGTATTTTCAGCGAACGGCATATATGTGTACTTCTTTAAGGAACTCCGCCCGACACCCGAGCTGTCTTTCGCCATCCGGGAGCTGGGATGCCAGAGCGGCGTCATGCTCACCGCATCGCACAACCCTAAAGAATATAACGGCTACAAAGCTTACGGACCGGACGGAGGGCAGTTTGTATCCCCGGCCGACAAAGCGGTGATGGCCGAAGTAGCTCAGATCAATAGCATTGACGAGGTCAGCTTCACCGCTAATGCGGAGAATATTGAATATATCGGCGAAGAGATCGATAACCTTTACCTCCAAAAGATCACAGAGCTCTCTGTTTCGCCGGAGGCTATCCGGCGCCAGAAGGACCTGAAGATCGTCTATTCCCCTATCCACGGCACGGGCATCACCCTGGTGCCGAAGGCACTGGAGCGGTTTGGTTTTACCAACGTTACGCTGGTTGACCAGCAGATCGAACCGGACGGCAACTTCCCGACCGTTGTTTACCCTAATCCCGAAGAACAGGAAGCCATGACCCTGGCACTTGAAAAAGCCCGGGCGGTGGATGCGGACCTCGTCCTGGCAACAGACCCCGATGCCGACCGCGTAGGCATTGCAGTGAAAAACAACAAAGGCGCGTTCGTGCTGCTGAACGGCAACCAGACCGGAAGCTTGCTGATCAATTACATGCTCACCGCCTGGCAGGAAAGCGGAAAACTGACCGGCAATGAATACATTGTTAAAACCATTGTTACCACCAACCTGATCGATGAGATCGCCCGTGCAAAAGGCGTGGATTGCTATAATACATTAACAGGATTCAAGTACATCGGTGAGCTGATGACCCGCCTGGAAGGGCAGAAAACCTTCATCGTCGGCGGCGAAGAAAGCTATGGCTACTCGGTTGGCGAGCTGGTGCGCGATAAAGATGCCGTGATCTCGTGTGCGTTTATCGCGGAAATGACCGCCTTCTATAAAGACAAAGGCAGCAGCCTGTTCGGGGCGATGATCGACATGTATCAGCAGTATGGTTTCTACAAAGAAAAACTCGTATCGATAACTAAGAAAGGAAAAAGCGGCGCCGAAGAGATCAAAGCCATGATGCAGCGGTTCAGGAACAATCCTCCGGCAACGCTGGGCGGCGTAAAGGTGATCATGCTGAAAGACTATGAGCTGCGCCGGCAAACCGATATCGCGGATGGCAGCGTAACAGACATCGACCTGCCAAAGTCGGATGTCCTGCAGTTCCTGCTGGAAGACGGCAGCATCATTTCCGCCCGTCCGTCAGGTACCGAACCCAAGATCAAGTTCTATTGCAGTGTAAAAACGACATTGGAAGCAAAAGACCGTTTCGACAAAACCGAACAGGAACTCGACGCAAAAGTCGACGCCATCATGAAAGACCTGGTATAAGGACTTTTTACGACTTTTGATTTTCGCCTTTTGCCTTTTGACTTTTGACTTTTGACTTTTGACTTTTTAAGAGCGTATCTTTGCAGGAAATTTTAAAGCTTATCTGACTACTAACTACTACTCTGCACTAACTACTTTATATGAGATCTTTATTATTTCCTGCATTTTTCATTTCCCTGTTCGCTTCCTGCACGCAAACCGATAAAAAGCTTCCTGTTCTTGGCCAGAGAGAACCGGTAGAGAAAGTGGTGGATGGCAAGACCGTGGTTGACACCATTTATCAGACCGTTCCGGCATTCAGCTTTTTGAATCAGGACAGTACCGCTGTCACCAATAAAGATTTCGACAATTCCATCTATGTAGCCGATTTCTTCTTTACCTCGTGTACGGCAATCTGCCCTATTATGCACCGCAACATGCTCAACGTGTATGAAGAATTCAAAGGCAATCCGGAAGTTAAACTGCTCTCACATTCTATCGACACCAAATACGATCTGCCGTACCGCTTAAAGAAGTACGCCGATAAACTCGGTGTTGAGGGAACCCAGTGGCAGTTCGTCCACGGCTCGCGCGATGAGATCTATGGCATCGCTCAGCAAAGCTACCTCACTTCGGTGGGCACCGATGCAAAAGCGGGATATGTCCATGACGGATGGTTTGTGCTCGTCGACAAAAACAAGCACTTGCGCGGCGCTTACGACGGCACCGACGAAAAACAGGTAGCTCAGCTCATCGAGGATATGCACACACTTTTGAAGGAAGATGAGAAATAGGATCATTATCTCAATATTCTTCCTTTCACTTACGGCCATCGTATTCTATTCCTGCCAGACCGAGCAGGAACTAACATATGCCCGGTATTACGTCAACGGAAAAGGCGTTTACGAACAGCATTGCCAGCAATGCCACGGCAAGAACGGCGAAGGATTGAAAGCTCTATACCCACCTCTTACAGATAGTGTAAGCCTGAAGAAGAACAAAGACAAACTCGCCTGTTTCATCCGCTATGGTATGGCGGGTAAATGGACGGTTAACGGCCAGGTCTATGACGCCGTCATGCCGGCTGAAGAACACCTGTCCGATATCGACGTCGCCGCAGTGATCACGTATATCACCAATTCGTTCGGCAATAAGCAGGGCCTGTACGACCAGAAGCAGGCAACAGAGGATCTGAAGAAGTGTAAGTAGCCGCAGTTATTGCCGAGATCTGATATATTTAAATAGTGACCAGCTACTGATAGATACTGAGATTGTTAACCCCCGGGCTCCTTCAAATGATGAGTGAAACAAGGCAACAGTATTAACAATTTAACCCGTTTCTGCTTAAATACCCAACGGTTCACTAATGTGGTGCAAGCCTCATATTTCAAGTTAGCGGTACCTCTGGTTCAGTTCACCGCTATCAGCTTTAAGAAGAGCATTACATTTACGGATTCTCCAGGGGCGAGACATTCAAATCACCTCCGACTAATCTGTCCTGATGTCTCGTCCTAAAATCAATAGACCGTGCAACACAGTTGAATAACCACGACAACTTGGATTTCCGTAAACACTAACATTTTCACTATCTTGTAGTAACTTCAGATAAATAAGCCTTCTACGTTTAATGG
>DASWXL010000061.1:0-14776 GCA_036405495.1 Sphingobacteriaceae bacterium
CATGAAGAGTGGCATAAATTGGGGCAGAGGTCGAACGCCACCATACTTTACGGTCACATTGAACAGTACTGGCATCGGGTAGACCATATGGACCGCCTCAGGGAGCTACAGGACAGAACCGGCGGATTTCAGGCGTTCATACCGCTTAAATTCAGAAATAAGGATAATCAAATGTCGCAGGTTGCGGAAGTTTCGGTAATTGAGGATCTCCGGAACTATGCAATATCCAGGATCTATCTGGACAATTTTGATCATATTAAGGCATACTGGGCGATGATCAGTCGTACTACGGCCCAGTTATCTCTGAATTTCGGAGTGGATGATATCGACGGCACCCTGGACGACACAACTAAGATCTATTCTATGGCAGGAGCTGAGGAACAGCATCCGGCCATGAGTACGAGGGAGTTAGTAGACCTTATCAAGCAGGTCGGCCGTAAGCCTATAGAACGTGATACACTATACAATGTAGTAAAAGACTATACCGATTATCAGTTTCCTGATGCAGAAAAGCCAAAGTTTTACAAACTGCCGGTCGTAAATCAGGTTTAACTCCCAATGGAAAAGGTGTTATACATCATACGGCATGGCGAAACGGACCTCAATAAAAGGGGGATCGTTCAGGGCCGGGGCATCAATTCCGATTTGAATGAACTCGGGCGGAAGCAGGCGGAAGCTTTTTATCAGGCATACCGGCATATCGCATTCGACAAGGTGTATACATCCACATTAAAGCGGACGCACCAAACCGTACAAAAATTTATTGACAGATCGATCCCGTGGGTACAGTATCCCGGATTGGACGAGCTGGCCTGGGGAATTTATGAAGGCCAGGAGGCAACGCAGGAAACCAGGGTTGCTTTTAAAACAATTATTCAGAGCTGGGCTAACGGGCTTTTACATGAAAAGTTTGAAAACGGCGAGAGTCCGCTGGAGGTAAAGGAGAGGCAGTTAGTTGTTTTAGAAAAGCTCATCGAAGAGAATGATGATTCGACTATTCTGATCTGCATGCACGGCAGGGCGATGCGGCTCCTTTTATGCCTGCTGACAAGTCTTCCGATATCCGAAATGGACAAGTTTCCTCATTCAAATACCACCCTGTATAAGGTCCGATACGACGGTAAGCTTTTCGAGATCATCGATTTTAATAACACAGACCATTTAAAATACATATTTACCTAAGTGAATAAAGTTAGAGTTTCGGCGGTATCGTATACGAATACCAGGCCTTTCGTTTACGGAATTCAGCATTCCGGTATCCTCGAAAAAATAGATCTGAGTTTAGATATTCCTTTTGAATGTGCAGGTAAACTGATCAATGACGAAGCCGATATTGGTTTAATACCCGTGGCCGCTTTGTTGCTGTTGCCCGAATACTATATCGTATCTGACTACTGCATAGGTGCAAACGGTGCAGTAGATTCGGTTTTTATATTCAGTGAGAAACCCATCAACGAGATCAGAGCCATTTGTCTGGATAAACAGTCGCGCACATCTAACGGGCTGGCAAAGGTCCTTCTTAAGCATTATTGGAATTCAGCGCCTGAAATTGTAGACGAAGGGCAGGCCTTTGATGCTTTCGTCGAGATCGGCGACAGGACATTCGGTAAAAAAGACAAGTACCCGTTCGTTTATGACCTGGCCCTGGAATGGAAAAAATTCACGGGGCTTCCATTTGTCTTTGCCGCCTGGACGGCAAATAAACCGCTTCCCGATGTTTTTTTATCCGAATTCAATGCAGCACTTCAGTATGGTCTTGAGCATAAGGAGCAGGTCATCCGGACACTGCCTGTTCGCGATGATTTCGACTTTCGGGATTACCTGACAAATAAGCTGGATTTTAACCTTACTGATGACAAGAAAGCAGCGCTGGCAAAGTATCTGGAACTACTTAAAACGGTATAATGAAAAAAGCCACCGTTTCGGTGGCTTTTCTTTTTAATTCGGTTGGAATTTTACTACGCTGTTCTTTATTGGTTTTACCGTTCTCAGGTACGCGTAAATTGCTTCGAGATCGTTTTTTTTCATGTTGCCATACATGGTCCACGGCATTACGGTCTGGAAATCGCCCGGGCCAAGTTTCCTCGCTTTGCCGGCATCGGCATGCGCCTGGAACTGGTTGACAAACATTTCCATTGACCAGCTGCCAATACCGGTTTCCTTGTCGGGCGTAATGTTCGAAGAAGTAAGGACGCCGTTGGGCATCTGAAAAACGCCGCCTCCACCAAATTCAGAGCCTGGTATCCGCTGGCCTTTTTCGCTTTTCGAATGACATTCCACACATGCAGCAGCGCTTACCAGATATTGCCCATAGGCAACGTGATCGCTTTCCGAAGGCTTTGTTCCTAACTCAGCTGCTGACGGCATTGTATTTACCAGAAAATTCAACGGGAAATCAAGTTTTCTTTCAGGTGAGGTGGTTTCCTTCGCTGGAAGTGATCTCAGGTACGCAATGATCGAATAGATGTCCTCTTTATCCATTTTGCCATAGGATTTATAGGGCATGATAGGGAAAATAGCGGAACCGTCTTTCTTTACACCCGTAGTTATTGCACGGAACAGCTCTCCATCTGTCCAATTCCTTAGATTGTGAGGAGTGATGTTCGGAACATGTACTTCTCCGGGGAATCCCATTTTGGCATCAAATTTCTCACCACCGGTTCCGATACCGTTCGGGTCGAGAGGGCCGGAGAAACGCGACCAGTCGCGCGTAGAGTGGCAGTCAATACAGACCGTAACGTTATTTGCCAGATACTTTCCCCGCTCAACACGCTCAGGTGTAATGTCCACCGTTATGTCAGGGGCATTGCCAACATCAGGCAGGGCAAATTTAACGTAGCTAAGCGCTGCGCAGACAATTATAACCAGGCCTGTGACAAGAAAAACAAGAATTTTACCTATCTTCTTCATATACTGCGTTAATTTAGATTGAAGATATGACGATTTTGTGACAGAAACGTTACACGCAGGCCGGATTATTTTTATGTGATGTTGCTGAGAACGTGGAGGATCGCCTGTTCAACCACCTTCTGTGGGTGGGTACTGAACCGCAGGTCCACTCTGCTTGCTAAGATGGCGTTTACCGACAGGGCATGATGGCCAAGTGCTTTTGCCAGCGCATATATGCCTGCTGTTTCCATTTCCAGGTTCGTTATCCGATGATCTTGATAGCGGAAGCTGCTCAGTTTTCCTATTAGTTCGCTTACTTTATTTTTTGCACGTACCTGCCGCCCTTGAGGTGCATAGAATCCCGGGGCCGTAGTGGTGATGCCTTTCGTGAGCCCGGTACCGAATCTTTCCAGCAGTTTACCGGATGATTCAGATACATAAGCAGAGATCTCATCAATATTTAAATGTGATCGTATGGCGGTTTGAAGGCCAGTCTCGATAGTACTTTGATCCTGTACATAATAATGCATCAGCGCGTCCAGGCCAACAGCGAGTTCAGACACCAGGATAGTATCAATGGGGATATCGGGCTGGATGGTTCCTGAAGTGCCGACGCGAATGATATCTAGGCTTACGTGATGAGGCTTGGGAATCCGTTCGGCGAAGTCGACATTAATCAATGCATCCAGCTCATTCAACACAATATCGATGTTATCCGTGCCGATGCCTGTAGAGACCACGCTGATTCTTTTGTTTCCGATAAACCCGGTATGGGTTATGAACTCGCGCTTTCCTTTCCTGATGTCGATCCTGTCGAAATGCTTACTCACTTCCTCAACACGGTCTGGATCACCCACGGTTATAATGGTTTCAGCAAGATCTTCGGGTAGAAGGTTCAAATGATAAATGCTGCCGTCGGGATTTAAGATAAGGTCTGTTTCTGATATTCGGTTCATTGCCTCGTTTAAAAAAATGTATAGATTGGTACTTTCAAATAATACATTAATGAAGGCAATTTTACTGACATTCCTGACCATTATTTCAACGAATTTAATTTTTGCTCAACAGCCCGGTGTGCGCAGGTCCGTTAATTTTCGTTCAATCGGTAAAGACAGTATAAATCTTCATTTCGATGAGAATTACTTTCTGATCGAAGATACATGCAGCAGCATTGTGCGTTATGGTCACTTTGACTTTAAGAAACGCCAGTTTTTCGGCGAATTTCGTGATCTTAATAAAATGGATCCTTTGATCATCCTGGCGGAAGGGAGATATGTGGATGGAAAGCTTAATGGCCCCTTCAGCTTAAAATACCTCAACGGTAAGCCTCAGGCGGTCGGTAATTTTAAGGATGGTTCTTTCGATGGTCGTTGGGAACTCTTTTATGACGATGGTAAACCACGGCTGAATTTCACGGCATCCGGTAACACGATTATGATTGAAGATGCATGGGACGCATCGGGAGCTGCAGTGGTGATAAAGGGGGAGGGTAAGTTCCGTGCCGAACTTGAAGGGATCTACTGGGAAGGCAAGCTGGTAAACGGTGTACCCGATGGCACCTGGAGGTGCAGAAGAACGACTGACCGGACCAATACCATATTAAGCTCAGAGGTTTTCAAAAACGGCAATTTTGTAAAAGGAAGCGGCCCATTGGGCGCATATTCGGATGCATCCAGAATAGTACTCGTATCACCTCAGATCGTGCCAATCGGCAATGCATCGGCAATGAGGATATCAACCACCGCGTGTGATCCGTCTTTAAGCAATAAACAGTACATTTCGGCAGTCTATAAGCATGGGTGGATTTCTTTTAATGAAGAAGTTAAGCGGCTGGTGGCCCCGCTATTTGCAAAGCTCGACCTTAAGATGTATTCCGGAAAGGCTTTGGTTATTGAGGGAGTGGTTTCAGAGAAGGGAAACATCACCGGCCTCAAACCCAAAGGCAGCTTTGACAGCGATATCTCGTTTGGGGTGTCCCGTGAACTTACGCGACTTCCGTTTCTTGAGCCCGCGTTAATTAACAACGTTGCCGTAAAACAACCTATAACGTTCACCTTTAGCTTTACCGAAGGATTTTACCGCTTTCAGTATAAACTTTCGCCGTTGATTTCTAAACAACTCCAACAAACTCAATAGAAGTGTTTTCGACCTTTCCGAGTTTATTGAGCACCTGATTTGTTTGGGATTGCCGCATTTCGAATTCCAGAAGGCAATTGTTGTCGAACTGCTGGTCAAGTACAAGTAGGCTTTCCTCTTTCACGATCCGCATGATGTCATTCATTTGAAGGTACTCGAACCGTACCCGGTATATATCGTTTACGGTTTTTTCAATAACCTCCGCATTGTTAAGAGCTTCCGCAGCAGCCGTTTTATAGGCGTTTATCAGGCCGGGTACGCCCAGAAGGGTTCCGCCAAAGTAACGAACAACCACCACAAAGACATTTGTTACATCGGCCGAAAGTAACGTGTTCAGAATCGGCCGTCCGGCGGTCCCTGATGGTTCACTGTCGTCGTTTAATCGAAAAACAGTGCGGTCGGGTGTTAACCGGAATGCCCAGCAGTGATGGCGAGCTTTAGGGTGTTCCGCTTTGACTTTATTAAGCAGTTCTTTTGTATCTTCTTCGTGTCTGATCGGATACGCATAGCCTATAAATTTGCTGCCGCGGTCGCGGAAAATTCCTTCAGACGGTTTTAAAATGGTTTTGTATGTATCTGAAAAAAGCATTTTACAAGAATGAAATGATCAGAATAGATATTACCGCCAGTGCAATGCCGAAATAATTAAGCTTGCTCAGCTTTTCTTTGAAGATGAACAATCCTACGAGTGAACCTAATATGATCACTCCGATATTCATGGAAGAAAAGACAATTGACGGCGTTTTTGCCAATACCTGGTGCGCTTTCAGGTAAAACAGAATATTTCCGAAGTTAAAGCTTCCAAGGATAATTCCGCAGACCAGATTTATCCATTCGAATGTTGTCTTTTTGCTGAAGATTAAATAAAATAATACCATTCCCGACAGGCAAAAGGCCAGCAGAAATACGATGAACAGGGAACTCGTATAGGGGATAGCCGTATATTGGGCGATCTGCTTGAACAAAATATCAATGATGCCCATGCCCAAAAAGACGGTTACCGGATAAAGCCAGAGTCCGGAACGTTTGTTCCCTGCACCATCGGATCTTTGCCACGGAATAGAACAGGTGATCGCCAGAAAACCAAGAGTAATTCCGCTTATTCTGCTTGCCGAAAATATTTCATCAAAGATCAGATACGCCGCTATGACCGGAATGAAAAGGGACAGCCGCTGAGCTACGTCTGTTCGCACAATACCGGTGTGCCTGATGGAACGGGCAATAACCACAAACATGGAGGGAAGGAGGATCCCTAAAGCAATATAGATTGAAACCGGACCTTCCCGGACATCTCCGATCTGCGGCTGAAAGAAGATCCAGCTTAAGAAGATCGCTGTAAGATAGTTCCAGACAATGGCCTGTCCGGTGTTGATATGATACCGTCTTGCCAGTTTGAATAATACGGCAACCGTGATATTACAGCAAATGCTGATGATGATATAGAACATTAATTGTGATTATAATAGAAGGTTAGGTCATCAACTGAAAGATGAACGGTTTCCGCTGGTTTTACCGGTAATTCAGGAGCTTTTAATCCGCCCTGCCATTCTTCGGGACCTGTGAAAACACGGGCTTCATCCCATAATCCCGCCCTGATAAAAAGCTCAAGTGTTTGAACGCCGCCTTCAATAATGACGGACTGGATATCCAGGATATACAACTGATAAGCAATAAGCTGAGGAAGATAGTGGTCAAAATCTTCAAGCTGAATAAATTTAGTTACTCCCTCCGTTTCCGTTGTTATTGAATTAAATACGATCGTGCGTTGTTTCTGATCAAACACACGGAGCGATCGCGGTAATTCCAGCCGCCGGTCGACCACGATCCTGACGGGGTCCTTTCCCGTCCATTCCCGAACATTCAGTTGCGGGTTGTCCGCTAAAGCGGTGTTCTTGCCGACCATAATGGCATCCTCTTCGGAACGCCAGCGATGAACAAGTTTTCTGGAGACGGCTGAGGTTATCCACTTCTGCTTTCCATCGGCAGGGGCAAAGAAACCGTTTTTGGATTGTGCCCATTTCAGGATGATGTATGGTCGTTGCTTTTGTACGCGGGTGAAGAAGCGCCTGTTCAATTGCAGGCACTCCTGTTCGAGCACTCCGGTTGTCACGTTAATGCCTGCCTCACGCAGTTTATCAATCCCTTTTCCGTTAACCTGATCAAACGGATCCCGGCACCCGATAACTGCAGTGGGGATTTCATTTGAAATGATGAGGTCGGCGCAAGGTGGAGTCTTACCAAAGTGAGCACAAGGCTCAAGACTTACATAGATCGTTGATCTTTTCAGCAGATCATGGCCGTTAGGGTAATTCGCAAGCACGGAATTAATCGCATTAACCTCGGCGTGAGCGGTGCCGTACTGTTGATGATAGCCTTCCCCGATGATGCTGTTCTCATATACGATCACAGCACCGACCATGGGATTCGGACTTACTGCTCCAATACCCAATCTGGCGATTTCCAAACAACGCTGCATGTATTTTTCGTGCTGAAGCATCGGTTGCAAAAGTAGCTTTTTTACTTACTTTGTGTACAGTATGACTATAAAGGAAGCGGAAAAAAAGTTCATCAGTGGACTTGAACAATTATATGACAGGGACGAAGCGAAAGCATTGGCAGTTCTGGTGATCTCACATGTTTGCCGGTTGACCAGGGCACTGGTAATGGTTCACGGATCCGAAGAGATACCGGTTGCCAGAGAAGCTTCTATATTATCAGTATTAAAGGAGTTAAAAGCCGGAAAGCCCTTACAATATGTTCTTGGCGAAACTGTATTTTATGGATTACCTTTTATGGTAAGTTCCGCAGTATTGATTCCCCGGCCGGAAACAGAAGAATTAGTCGACTGGGTGATCGGGGAAGCAAAAAGCGCAGCAGGACAGGTTACCAGTATCCTTGATATCGGCACAGGAAGTGGTTGCATTCCTGTTGCATTAAAAAAGAATTTGCCTGAAGTTCATGTTGCTGCTATTGATATTTCTCGTGATGCCCTGAAAGTTGCGCGACAAAACGCCATTCTGAATCAGGTGGAGGTTGAATTTAATGAGGCTGATATACTTCAGACCCCGACGCCCTGCAAATTCCGGTACTCGGTCATTGTCAGTAATCCTCCATACATCGCGGAAAATGAAAAAGAACAGATGCACCCTAATGTGCTTCAGCATGAACCGCATACCGCTCTGTTCGTGCCAGACAACAACCCGCTGCTTTTCTATGAAAAGATTGCCGAATTCGCTCTGATGAATCTGCGGCCCGAAGGTTCGTTGTTCTTCGAGATCAATGAGAATTTTGGCGAAGAAGTGGTTGAACTGCTGAATAAAAAGGGATTCAGAAATGTTGTGCTGCGCAAAGATCTTCAGGGCAGGGACAGAATGGTTAGAGCTTGTTTATGACCTGGGGTGATACTGTGTGATCATATCCCGAAGGTAGTCGCGGTCGAGGTGGGTGTAAATTTCCGTTGTGGTGATGCTCTCATGGCCGAGCATGGCCTGAACTGCACGGAGGTCGGCTCCGCCTTCAATCAAATGAGTAGCAAAAGAATGCCGGAAGGTATGGGGGCTGATTTTTTTCGTTAATCCTGTTTTTTGAGCAAGGTCCTTGATGATCAGGAAGACCATCACCCTCGTTAACGGACTGCCCCTGCGGTTTAAAAAGACAAAATCTTCGTTTCGGGGTTTTACCGGATAATGGACACGTACCTCTTTCAGCCAGATCCGAAGATACCTGATGGCCTCAGAGCCAATGGGTACCAGTCGTTCTTTATTACCCTTTCCCACGACCTTTATGAACTCGACATCCAGATACAAATTAGATATTCGCAGATCAACAAGTTCAGAAACCCGCAGGCCTGAACCATAAAGCACCTCCAGAAGCGCTTTATTCCGCATTCCTTCCGGCTTCGATAGATCAAGGGCAGCGATGAGGTTGTTGATCTCGGGCACGCTCAGGGTGTCGGGAAGTTTTCTGCCCAATCGGGGGGCCTCGATCAGCTCCGCGGGATCCTGCCTGATCATATCTTCAAGAACCAGATATTTGAAGAACGCTTTCAGTCCTGACAGCATCCGTGCCTGTGTGTGGGCGGTCATACCCAGTTCATTCACCCATTTCAGGAAGTCTTTCAGATCCGGAGTCGTCACGGCTACCGGTGATTGCCCGTTCGTGATCGCGGTAAATTGGTACAGTTTATCAACGTCGCGTAAATATGCCTCGATCGTGTTAGGCGACAGCGAACGTTCTAAGAGCAAAAACGATTTAAATCCTTTGATACACGAATGCCAGTCCAATTTTTTTTATGTTTGAGTTGATGAAAGTACAAATAATTAACGGCCCGAATTTAAATCTGCTGGGTGTACGTGAGAAAAGTATTTACGGCGACAGCAGTTTTGATAGTTACCTCGACGGACTCCGAGCCACCTATGCCAATATGGAGATCGGCTACTTTCAAAGTAATGTAGAAGGGGAGATCATTAACAAATTACATGAAGTTGGTTTCAGTTATGATGGGATCATTCTGAATGCCGGTGGTTACACGCATACCTCTGTTGCCATTGCTGATGCCATTGCTGCAATAAAGACTCCGGTGGTTGAAGTACATATCTCCAACATTTATGCCCGCGAGGAGTACCGGCATATATCGTTGACAGGTAAAAATTGCAAGGGTGTACTAACCGGATTTGGCTTGAACGGATACCGCCTTGCACTAGAAAGTTTCCTGAACAGGTGATCTGAAAAGCAACCCTCTCCACATAAACATGTGATTATTCACAGTCGTTGAAACACTACCATAATGCCTTACGTCCAAGAGGTATATCAAATAACGTAGAGAATTATGAAAAGACAATTTATTGTTCTGCTTTTTTCGGGAGCGGCTTTTGTTTCCGGATGCCAGGTAGATCCCTCAACTGATCCCCAACCTGATAACGCCAAAAAATTTGTAAGTAAGATCACGCATACCGAGGATGGAGTGAATACGGTTTATACCCTTACCTATGATGCTCAGAATCGGATCACCGGCTATAAGGATCAGGATAATATTGAAGCATTTAACCTAAGCTATGATACAAAGGGGAACCTAAGCAAGATCGAATCGAAAGAAGACGAAAGCAAAAGCATCTTTGAGATCACATACAACGCGGCTGGCGAACCAGAGAACGGTATTTATAAATTGTATGATGACGATCAGCTGACAGCAACATTTCAGCTGACCTACGCCGTCTCAGACGGGCGGGTGAATGAGATCGTAATGAAAGATCCGGCTGGCCAGAATGTTTATGGCAAGTTTATTCTCTCATATAACAACGGTAATTTAACAAAAGTTGAAACGAGCACATTAGGTCAGGCCAATATTTCAACGACCTATACGTACGGTACAAAGAAGAACTTTTTCGCAGGTAGCAAGATCAAATACGTTGTTGATCCTGGATTTTCCGTATTGTTCTATTCCGCTAATGAGATATTAACTGAAAAAATAGTCTGGGGGCAATTCATCACTGATGTCACCAATCAGTACACCTATGATGCGGACGGTTATCCCACTAACGGTACCATAAAGACCAAAAGTTCATTTTCTGACGATGAAGGTACGATCGCATTGAAAATCGAATACAGGCAGTAAAGATCGTAATTAATTAACGCCATGGGAGCCGGCTCGTCCGGCTTTCTTTATTTCCGGCTTTTGTAACTGAATGCGAGTCTGTCCGTATAACCGTGTTATATGCATTTTGGGAAGATCGTTAAGGGCGTAGCGCACGCACAGGGTTCATCGGCACAGGACCTGGCTGAACTGCTTGGAAGAAGCGAGAAGCATGTCCTGGAACTCTATGAACAGGAAGAGTGGACCTCGGGAACTATTAAGTCTGCATCAATGGCCTTAGGACATGACTTTGGAAAATATTTGAATAGCAGTCACAGTTTTAATTTTTTGAATCACGAGAACGACGTCAAAGAAGAATTCGTGATCACCGTTAAATATTCAAAAGGGAAGGAGTTCTTGTTGAAAACGTGGTTGCAAAAAATGGTTCTTATAGCAAGAACCATCGGGCTGGAGATAAAAAGCAGTCACGATAAATAGGCGCTCATCACCTTATCGTACTCTTCGGGTGTATAGTACGTGATCGGCTCTTCGGCTGCATGTGAAGCTTCGATCGTGATCTTTGTTCCTTTATCATAAGGCTCAATAGAGATCACCCGGCTTTTTTCAAAAGTGGTCACCTGACCGTCGATCATTACCAGGAAAAAGGAACTCATAGTGTTTCTTCTTTTGACAATCTAAAAATCTTTTTGTGTGGGAGAGATCTGCCTTAATAACGTTTTAAGACCTTCAAGGAGCGGACGCTGAAACGGATAGATCTTTATCGCAGCAGTTTCCAGGCTGAACCAGCCGGCATTGTCGGCCTCGGGGTAGAATTGAATATTGCCGGATCTCGGAGGCCATTCCAATGGAAACGTATTCGAAGAAATGTATGGCCTGATCAGGTCACATTCCGCAGTCCACACAGTCACTGTTTTTCCGCTTTTGTTTCTGACATCCGGTAATTGATGATAATGAAGTTGTGGCGGCAGCCTGTTACCTGTTTCTTCCCCGAACTCGCGGAGGGCTACTTCGAAGGCAACTTCATGTTCTTCGATCTCTCCTTTGGGCACTGACCAGAAGCCATTGTCTTTATTTGTAAAAAACGGCCCTCCGGGATGAACCAGCAAGACCTCGGCTCCACTTCCATTTGTTTTCCGGTAGATGAGTAATCCGGCGCTTCTTCGTCCCATAACAATTCAAGATTCTATACAATACTGACCTAATGGCTAAACATTTGGTTTTTATGCCGCGGCAATTTCATCCGTTTTTCTTATAAACCGGGACCTTTTGAATTTCTGGTCTCAAACTTGAATGATAACAGGCAGCTAATCTAAACTTTACTATTTATTTAACTACTTATGAGCATTAAAGAGCTGTTACTGAACGGAAGAAGCTTCAACGAAATTCTTAGGCAATTTGCAATCGACAAGGGTGATTTTACGATCAAAGATGAGGAGGCATTATTTTCATCAAAGGACTTCTTAACAAAAGAAATCTTAAAGGAACGAATTTTTATTCAGGGAAAGACCAAAGACGAGATCGTCAATTTTTTTGGCACCATCCACTGTAACCTGTTAAGCAAGCTGGCGGTTTTTGAGCTTGATGGCGTGGAAAGAAAGGCCAATGTTGCATAAAGATCAAGGAAAGATCATTGAAACCTGCCTGCCACCGGCAGGTTTTTTTATTTGTGAACCATCTAATATTTTTTGATATGACATCACGTAAAGGCGAATTTGAGACACATAAACAAGACCTTACCGGTACCGGTGATCCGGCAGCCAATTCTGACTTGAAAAGAGATCCGAAACAGGATGATCACGGAAATATTTCCGGCGAAAGAACTGCGGACGGGTCGCTTGATGAAAAGGCTGAGGAACTGTCCGCTACGGAGTATGTGGAAGACCTTGATCCGGATGCTAAAAAAACCGATGAGGATGACAGTCGTGAAGCGACCGACTAGGTAACCGGTGCCGTTCGGAAACGTCCGCTAAGATTAATCTGGTAAAACTTTGTAAATTGCCTGCAAACCCATTTACAAAATGACTTATCAGGAAAAACTGGATGCAATCCGGGAGCAGATGAATGCGGACGGCGTTAGTGCTTATATTATTCCGTCAGCCGACCCACATATCAGTGAGTATCTGCCCGATCATTTCAAATGTATAACGTTCGCATCGGGCTTTACCGGCTCGGCTGGCACTCTGGTGATAACACTGGACCATGCAGGATTGTGGACCGACTTCAGATATTTTGTGCAGGCTGAAGAACAATTAAAGGATAGTGGCTATTCGCTGATGAAACTGCAGGCACAAGGTATGCCTGAGTATATCAATTGGCTTAGTGAAAGGTTAGAAAAGGGGTCGACGGTTGCCTTTGACGGGAAGCTTGTATCGGTCCAGCTGGCCGAGGTCCTTTATGGACAGTTGGCATCTAAGGGCGTTTGGTTGCTCTCCGACCGTGATTATCTGGATGCGATCTGGAAAAAAAGACCGGAGCTCCCGAAATCAGCTGCTTATTTAATTGATGAGTCGATAACAGGACAATCCATTACCAATAAAATTTCCGAAGTACGGCGAGCAATTGAACGAGAGGGTGCCCGTTATCATCTGATATCATCACTGGATGATATCGCCTGGCTTTTCAATATTCGCGGAAGCGATGTCAAGTGCAACCCGGTGGTTTTAGCCTTCGCGCTGATCACTCCGGAGCGTGTTTCCTTATTTATCGATCAGGAAAAGCTGAATGCAGAAGAAAAGGCATTATTAACGGATGAAGGTGTATCATTGGAACCATACACAGGCGTTAACGCTGCACTTTCTGCAGTACCGGCAGGCTCGACTATTTTTATCGATCCCAAACGAAATTGCTTTACCTTATCCCGGCTGCTTGAGAACGGTGTTAATGTGGTTCAGGGAACTAATCCTACCACTGTCTTCAAGGCCAGGAAGAACCAGGTAGAGATCGATAATACGCGTCAGACCATGCTCAAAGACGGGGTTGCGCTGACGAAGTTCTTTAAATGGCTTGAAGAAAATATCGGAAAACAAAAGATCACGGAAATATCTGTAGCTGATCGGTTGTACCAGTTCAGAGCTGAACAGAAAGGTTTTATCGGGGAGAGTTTTGACACGATTGCGGGCTACCGCGAACACGGGGCACTGCCGCATTATAAAGCAACCACCGACAGTGATGCCGAATTACAGACTGAAGGTTTGTTCCTGGTGGATTCGGGCGGACAGTACTGGGGGGGGACTACCGACATAACACGGGTAGTGTCGCTTGGTAACCCTACGGACGAGGAGCGAAGAGATTACACCCTGGTATTAAAGGGCATGATCGATGGTTCTACGGCGAGATTTCCGAAGGGCAGCCGCGGGTACCAGATAGATGCCATCACCCGGAAGCCGCTTTGGGAGCATGGAATTAACTATGGCCACGGTACCGGTCACGGTGTCGGCTATTTCCTTAATGTTCATGAAGGTCCTCACGTATTCAATGCTTCCAATCTGCCTACGGAGATCGAGTTAGGCATGATCACTTCTGTTGAGCCGGGTATTTACCGTCCCGGTAAGCATGGAGTCCGAATTGAGAACCTTGTGCTGACGATCGAAGATGAACAGAATGAATTTGGGCAGTTCTATACGTTCGAGACGCTGACCGTGGCGTTGATCGACACCGCACCGGTTAAGAAAGAATTACTGGAAGAGAAGCATATCACGTGGCTAAATAACTACAATAAGAGGGTGAAGGAGGAGTTAGGACCGTTTTTAACAAATGATGAAAGGATCTGGCTTGAACAAAAAACAGCAGCTATTTGATCTGATTGTCAAAAACATGTAAACAAATTACGGTTTTATTTGTAGTTTCCACTTAAGATTAAAATCAGATTTTAGTTTAGAAGAGGGACCTTATGGATCAAACCATAAAAATTGCGCAAGAATTATCAGAATTAGCATCCTCAGATCTGCAAGCGATATTCGATAACGGGCCTGCTCTGTATGTTATCATTATTCCTGATGCTCCGTATTTCACGATCAAGGCGGTTAGCGAAGCTTTTTTGAAAGCTATGCACTTCAAGAAAAGGAAGGTGTTAGGGAAAAGCTTGTTCAATGTTTTCCCTAACAATCCTTCTGATGCAAGTGCAAAGAACCGGAATACGATCAAAGTAGCCTTCAGAAA
>DASWXL010000062.1:0-9646 GCA_036405495.1 Sphingobacteriaceae bacterium
ATCCGGGTAAGGAACATCTTCAGCTGCATATCTGTAGCGTTCTGGGCTTCATCCAGGATCACAAAGCAATTATCGAGGGTTCGGCCGCGCATAAAAGCCAACGGAGCAATTTCGATGGTCCGGTTTTCCAGGTACACCTTCAGCTTTTCCGGCGGGATCATATCGTCAAGGGCATCATATAGCGGACGCAGGTATGGATCGATCTTCTCCTTCAGATCGCCTGGCAGAAACCCCAGGTTCTCACCCGCTTCTACAGCGGGCCGGGTTAAAATGATCCTCTTTATTTCGCGGTTCTTCAATGCCCTGACGGCCAAAGCAACCGCCGTATAGGTTTTTCCTGTGCCGGCAGGTCCGATGGCAAAAAGGATATCATTTTTATTGATGCTGTCCACCATCCGCCGCTGGTTAGCCGTTCGCGCTTTGACCACTAACCCGTTAGGGCCAAAAACGATCGGCTCGCCGCCGCCGGAAGGCTTTATACCATCACCTGCTTCCCCTTCCGCAGTCCTGGTCTCCCGTGTTCCGATAATGCGTTCAAGTTCATTGCTGTTCAAGCTCTGATATTTATCTACGTGATCGAGAAGCTCCTGAAATTTCTGATGAAAGGATTGCAGTTCCACTTCGTCGCCGAGCACTTTCACCTCGTTTCCGCGGGCTACGATCTTCACCTTTGGAAACTGCCTTTTGATGGCCTCGAAATTCTCATTATTGGGTCCCCAGATCACTACCGGGTTTACGTGTTCAATTTCCAGTTTCAGTTCGTTCAACTTCTATATTTTTTGGTCTGAGGATTATTTAATGCAATAAAAATCTAATCTTTGCAGCGCTGATCTCTATCACAACAATAGTAATAAAATATTCACGATTTTAATGGCAATAATTACTTTAACAACCGATCTTGGTTCTAAAGATTTTTATCAGGCTGCCCTTAAAGGAAGCATCCTGACCCTGCTGCCAACTGTAAATCTCGTGGATATAAGTCACGATATTCCTGCCTTTAATATTCAGCAGGCTGCCTTCGTTTTAAAGAACGCCTTTCATTACTTCCCTAAAGATACCGTTCACCTTATCGGCATCGATTCTGTATTTAACGAAAGTACCCGGTACTTAGCGTTAAAGCATAAAGGCCATTTTTTTGTTGGCTCAGACAACGGAATTTTTTCACTGCTGTTTGACGAAACCCCCGATGAGATTGTCGAGCTTAACATCATGCAGGATCTGAAGTTCTTGCATTTTCCTTTGTCAGACATCCTGTCCAAAGCCGCGGTGCATCTGGCAAAGGGCGGCGCCCTGCAGGAGATCGGCATACCGGCCTCGGCTCTTGAAGAGAAGATGACACTCCATCCGGTGATCGAGCAGAATATCCTTCGCGGCAGCGTGATCTACATCGATTCCTTCCAGAATGTGATCACCAACATTACGAAAGACCTGTTTACCCGACTGCAGCAAAACCGGAACTTCACCCTTTACTTCAAGCGCAATGAAACCATCTCGAATCTGAGCTGGCATTACAACGAGGTTCCGGAGGGCGAAAAACTATGCCTGTTCGGAATCAGCAATCACCTGGAGATAGCCATCAACAAAGGAAACGCAAGCGGCCTTCTCGGCCTGCAGATCGGTGATATTGTCCGCATTGAATTTCAGTCATGATCGTCCGCTTTGTTAAAATGACTTTCCGTCCGGAACACGCCGCCGGCTTTGAAGAGATCTTCTATCGCACCAGACCCGGGATCCTAAAGTTCAAAGGATGCAAAAGCGTCGACCTGTTCACCGAGACAGGAAACAGAAACATCTATTTTACTGTGAGCTACTGGGATTCGGAGGCCGATCTTCATGAGTACAGATCGTCAGACTTTTTTAAAGCGACCTGGGCCGGCATAAAACCTATGTTCGCGGCGAAAGCCGAAGCCTGGTCGTTAATATCGCCTTCGTCACATTAGCATATTACATTCAAACATCCTTTTTGTCCGGTTGTAATTTACCTTATGCGTTTGCATCAAAATTTACCCGGATGATCGAACAGGATGTTGACTTGTCATACCAGACAAACGTGGAGGCGCCACCCGAACCCAAACCGGTTCTTGGCATAGTTGATGCGGTAGCCATTATTGTCGGTATCGTGATTGGCGCCGGCATCTTCCGCACGCCCTCCCTTGTCGCTTCTAACACGGCAACTGAAGCCATCTTCCTTAGCGCCTGGTTGCTGGGGGGCATCATCTCGCTGGTAGGGGCCCTGTGCTACGCCGAACTCACCAGTGCTTTTCCGAATACCGGCGGCGACTACCATTTTCTCCATAAAGCATACGGAAAGCGGGTGGCATTCCTTTTTGCCTGGGCTCGTCTGAGTGTTATTCAAACCGGTTCGATCGCCCTGCTCGCATTCATCTTCGGCGATTACATGACACAGATCTTCAGCCTGGGACCATACTCTTCAGTAATTTATGCTGCGCTCGTCGTGATCTCGCTTACAACCATCAATATTCTGGGTGTAAGTTTCGGGACCGGTGCTCAAAAGCTCTTCACGGCCTTTGAAGTTGGCGGCATCCTGCTGGTCATCATATGCGGACTGCTCCTGGCTCCGGGCAGCATGCCGGCGCCTCCGGCCGGCGCCGAAAACGCTTCCGGTGTCACCACAACGTCCATGGGACTGGCAATGGTTATCGTACTGCTGACCTTCGGCGGCTGGAATGAGGCCGCATATATTTCCGCCGAACTTCGTTCGGGGAAGAAACAAATGGCGAAAGCGCTGATCATCAGCATCATCATCATCACGGCTGTTTACCTGCTGATCAGCGTGACCTATCTGAAGGTATTGGGCCTAAGCGGGATGGCCCGGTCTGAAGCGGTTGCCGTCGATCTGATACAGGTGACGTTGGGCAGGAGCGGCGCGCTGCTGATCGCCGTGCTTGTCGCGATCTCAGCACTGACCTCTGCAAATGCCACCATTTTTACCGGAGCGCGAACAAACTACGCCATGGGTAAAGACTTTCACATTTTCGCCGGCCTCGCCAAATGGAATAGAAAAACGTCAGCGCCCGTCAATGCATTTATCGCTCAGGGTGTCATTTCACTGATTCTGGTCTGTCTGGGGTTTATAACACGAAACGGCTTTGAAACGATAATAGAATACACCGCCCCGGTTTTCTGGTTCTTTTTTCTGCTCACCGGTCTGTCGTTGTTTATTCTGAGGCGGAAAGAGCCTGACGTCAAACGCCCTTTCAGGGTGCCGTTATATCCGGTTACGCCGATTGTGTTCTGCTTCACCAGCGGCTACTTACTTTATTCAAGTCTGATGTATACAGGCATGGGTGCTTTCGTTGGCATTGGCGTGCTGTTTGCCGGCATCCTGATATTTCCCATACTAAATAAGCCAAAAGATTTATAGGCTGGAATTTTGAAAACAGTTTCAAGTTGAACAAACACTTCCGCGGTTCACCTTGTTCCACGTTATAAAAAAGTTCGCTGTTGATCCATTTACCCTAATCGAAAAAGTAGAGATGAAAGCGCTGAAACACATTGCCGGCACGCTGCTGATAGCCTTTGGCAGCAGCACATTCACCATTGCACAGGATAAAGATGTTCCCTATGTGCCTACGAGGCCCGAAGTAGTTAATGCGATGCTTAAACTGGCCAAAGTAAATAAGAATGATATCGTATATGACCTGGGTTGCGGAGACGGGCGCATTGTGATCACGGCCGCCAAAAACTACGGCGCATCAGGCGTTGGTATCGATATTGATCCGGAGCGTATCAAAGAGGCTAATGCCAATGCAAAAGAAGCGAATGTTACCGGCAAGGTGAGGTTCGTACAAAACGATCTGTTTAAATCAGATTTCAGCAGGGCATCGGTAGTGACGCTGTATCTGCTTCCGGCTGTTAACCTAAAACTGCGGCCGCAACTGCTTAAACAACTTAAACCTGGAACCCGGATCGTTTCTCACGCATTTGATATGGGCGACTGGAAACCGGAAAAGACGGTCCAGGTCGGTGGCACTACTATCTATTACTGGACTGTGCCAGGCAAGTAACAACGCAAAAAATATTTGCCTGATACTAAGCACGCAAGCGGATCTGAACGTTCCTGCGTGTAACCTGGCGTGGCCTTCGGTCGTCTTACGGATATGAAATTCAGAGTTACTTCATTTTTTATTTTCCTGGTCACCCTTGCTATTTCTGTTAAAGCAGAAGATAAAAAGATCCGCACTTCAGACGGCGTTGACCTCTTCGTAACGGTAAAGGGACAAGGAATTCCCTGTTTATATGTTCATGGCGGCCCCGGATCCGGAGGATACTGGCTCGAGGCTTTCAGTGGTGAAATGCTGGAAAAGAACTTCCAAATGATCTATCTCGATCAGCGCGGAGTAAGCCGCTCTTCAAGTCCGGCGAACAAGGACTTTTCCTTAGACCGCATGCTCAAAGATTTTGAAGAAGTACGGCAGTCGCTCGGTATAAAAAAATGGATAGTCCTCGGTCATTCCTTTGGTGCAGGAATTCAGACAGCTTATGCGAACAAATACCCGAAGGCCGTTTCCGGTATGATCATGCTTAACGGAACCGTGAACATCGAAGAGTCGCTCAAAGGAACCCTGGCTTATACCTACAAAAGAGTTTCCGCCGAAGAGGCTAAGAAGCTATCGGAAACTACGGGTCAGCCGATGCATCGGATGTTTGCAGCAATGCAGCTTTTAGGACCTGACGGGTACAAGCTGTTCTATCGCGATAAAGCGAGCGCAGATACGATGGACCAGGTAATGGGCCGGATCAAAGACTGGAATGGCGACTTTGGAGCCAGCGTCAATAATTATCCAGAGTACTTTCAGAATTTCAGTCCGATGACCAGAACTATTAAAGTGCCCGTGCTGGTCTTTAGCGGAAATACCGACTATGCCATCGGCCCCGAGCATTACAAGCTGATCCACTTCCCAAAACAAATGTTAGTTCGGTCTGACGTAGGGCATATTCCATTCATTGAAGCCAAAGAAGATCTGGCCAATGCCATTGAAGCGTATCTGGAAAAGTATTTCAAGTAACTTCTTTTGTTCTGAACTTCACGATCCTGGCGATCAGTTCCAGCGGCATCGGCTCATTCAGAGGAAACTGAACCGAACCCTTCCCTGTCTGATAACCGGCAAAGTCGTGCTTAAAAGCCTCCATCCCCGTGGGTGCAGGATAAAAGCCGATATGGTTCTTAAAGGCAGCAAAATGAACAAGATTGGTGTTGTTCAGTTTAAAAGTCGGGATCGCATAGCTGATACACTCCGTAGCATCGGGGATCGTGTCCCTGACTGTTCGCCGGACCTCTTCCAGGACGTTTTGAACATTCACCGGAAAGCCGGCAATATATTCGTCGATCGTGCCGGGTTTGCTTTGTTGTCTGTCCATAACTATTAGTTAATGCATATTATCTCGTACTATCGCGGTCAATAAAAGGTTCTAAGACCAACGAGGTACCTATGAAGTACTTTTAAAGCACCCTGCATATTCCCTGTGCTTAAAGCTCTGTTATTAACCTTAACTTAAACATTGCACCGCAACACGATCAGAAATTTATACCTGCTGCCGTCACCCGGACGGTACTAAGTGACGGATGACTTTACACGAGATCGGTTTACCGTATTCAAGCCCTGAAGCTCTGTCCTCATGATTAACAGGGTGTGTTGCGGTATACAACACTTTTCTTTCGTCGGTTGGTCTTCCCTTGTCTCGTTGAACGCTTTCATAAGCAGCCCCCGCATTCGTTCTCTCCTCGGTGAGCTCCTTATTAAGCGGATCATATAACGCAACGGCGAGCATCTTTTTCTTTTTCTGTTCTCATGCCAAAAGAACTAAGGACCACTATTGATCTAAAACCGGTTAAGGCTGTAATTGTTAGCTCGGTGCACAACGAAATATAGTACCTGGCATGACGTAAAAAGTCTGGTACTTTCTTAGAATGATTTTTGCGGGAAATCCATCGCATCAATCGAAAACTATCATGGAAAACTTTCAATTCAACAAGGAGATCCAAATTCCGGCCGGCGAGGTAATCTTAGCAGGGAACCTGACTGTTCCAAACCATGCAAAAGGTGTTGTCATATTTGCACACGGCAGCGGCAGCAGCCGTCACAGCTCACGAAATAAAGCAGTAGCGCAAACATTGCAGGAAAACGGTTATGGAACGCTACTCTTCGATCTGCTGACGATTCAGGAGGACGAAACATATGCCAACCGGTTCAACATCGATCTGCTGACCGAACGATTGCTAAAGGTTACAGGCTGGCTGCGATCATTTGACGGCATCAAAGAGGAGCCGGCCATTGGATACTTCGGTGCAAGTACCGGAGCAGCCGCTACCCTTAAGGCTGCCGCGTCGCTCGGTGAAATGATCGGGGCTGTGGTCTCCAGAGGGGGCAGGCCCGACCTGGCCGGCGACGCCTTACCGCTCGTCCGCACCGCTACCATGTTAATAGTCGGCAGCCTCGACACCGAGGTGATCCGCCTTAATCAGGAAGCCCATGCACGAATGAAATGCGAACGGGAGATCCGCATCATTGATGGCGCCTCGCATTTGTTTGAAGAACCCGGCAAGCTGGAGCAGGTGGCGGCGCTCGCCGTTGATTGGTTCGACAAGCATTTGATAACGGTAACGGCCCAGGCCCGCGTTTAGTGCCCTGAAAAATTACCTTCCCCTGATTTCCCTCTTCCCGCGATAGCTGCGAAAAATAGTACTTTTGTAGGCGTGCCAAAATCCGGCACGCTTTTTTTCTTATAGATGGCACGACAGAGACTGAACAGCGGAAACACCCAGAAAGAGGAACTACCCAAAGCAAAACTTAGCAAAGAGAATATTCAGAAGATCTCGCAGCTGTTCCGGTACCTGAAACCTTACCGGGGCAAGTTTATTGCCGGCCTGGTGTTCCTGTTCCTGTCAAGCTTAACGGCATTCGTGTTTCCGGGATTGTTCGGTATGATGGTGGATGCCGCCCAGGGGAATCAGAAATACGACTTCCTGCCGGTCGACATCAATACCATCGGTATTATTGCCTTCGCCATTCTGCTTGTCCAGTCGCTGGTCTCTTTCTTCCGGATCCGTTTTTTTGTTGAAGTAGCAGAAAAAACACTGGCCGATATCCGCAGGGATACCTACTTTAAGCTGATCACGCTGCCCATGAATTTCTTTTCTAACCGGCGGGTAGGCGAACTGAACAGCCGGATCTCATCCGACCTGTCGCAGATCCAGGATACGATCACCACTACCCTTGCGGAAATGATCCGCCAGATCGTTCTGCTGGTAGGCGGTATCGTCATGCTATTTATCGTTTCGCATAAACTGACATTTTTAAACCTCATCATTCTGCCTATTCTGGTGGTAGCGGCGGTCTTCTTCGGGCGCTTTATCCGGAACATCTCACGGCAGGCACAGGATAAGCTGGCTGAGTCCAATACGGTAGTTCAGGAAACGCTCCAGGGGATCAGCAACGTAAAAGCGTTTGTAAACGAAGCCTATGAAGCCAGCCGCTATGATAAGAGCCTGAGAGAAGTGGTAAACATTGCCCTTAAGGGTGCCACCTACCGCGGTGCCTTTGCTTCGTTCATTATTTTCTGCATTTTCGGTGCTATAGTCGCCGTGATCTGGTACGGGTCCATTCTTGTGGCCCAGGGCGAACTGACCGTCGGAAGCCTTACCATGTATATCCTGTACTCGGTATTTGTTGGTGCTGCGATGGGTAGTTTCCCGGAATTATACGCCAATGTGCAGAAAGCCGTTGGGGCCAGTGAACGGGTACTGGAAATTCTTTCAGAACCGAATGAACATATTTCGATAAAGGAAAAAGAAAATGCGGTAAAAATACCGGTAAAAGGTAACCTGTCATTCCAGGATATCAGGTTCGCCTATCCGTCGCGGCCGGAGATCACCGTATTGAACGGCGTATCGTTTGAGGCAAAAGCTGGAGAAAAAGTCGCCATTGTAGGGCCTAGCGGTGCAGGGAAGTCAACGATCGCATCGCTAATCCTTCGCTTTTACGATGCACAGGAAGGTGACCTGTTGTTCGACGGTAAGCCGTCGACCGCATTTTCATTGACCGATATCCGAAACCAGGTCGCGATCGTTCCGCAGGATGTATTATTATTCGGTGGCACCATCAGGGAAAATATTGCCTACGGAAAGCTCGATGCTACGGACGACCAGATCAAGGCGGCAGCAAAGCGGGCTAATGCCTGGGAGTTCATCAACGGGTTTCCGGAAGGATTTGAAACGGTAGTTGGCGAACGCGGCGTAAAGCTTTCGGGGGGCCAGCGGCAGCGCATCGCCATAGCGCGCGCTTTACTGAAGGATCCGGCGATACTTATAC
The DNA here is from genome assembly GCA_036405495.1 of Sphingobacteriaceae bacterium. Classification (GTDB taxonomy): domain Bacteria; phylum Bacteroidota; class Bacteroidia; order Sphingobacteriales; family Sphingobacteriaceae; genus DASWTL01. The sequence goes on from DASWXL010000062.1 coordinate 8,334, forward strand.
TGGACGAAGCTACTTCTTCCCTTGATTCGGAGTCTGAGCGCCTGGTACAGGAAGCCCTCGAGGAATTGATGAAGAACAGAACTTCCGTTATTATTGCACACCGGCTGTCGACCATTCGGGAAGCCGACAAGATCGTCGTACTCGAAAAGGGAAAAGTAGTGGAGATCGGATCCCACCAGGAGCTTATCCGGAACGAAGAAGGATTATACCGGTACCTGAGCCAGTTGCAATTTGAGGTGTAAATATCGGAGATATTATAACAACCTAAAACCTGACCATGAAACTAACCATTTGGGGAGCCGCACAACAGGTGACGGGCAGTATGCACCTGTTGCAGCTTGATAATTACAATATTTTAATTGACTGCGGACTGGACTACGAGAAAGACACCCGTCTGCACGATAACGAACGCTTTCCGTTTGATCCTTCTGAGATCGATGTGGTAATTCTGACGCATGCCCATATCGATCATTCAGGCAATCTGCCAACGCTGGTGCGGTTAGGTTTTGAAGGACAGATCCTCTGTACCCCTCCCACGGCCGACCTGACGGAACTTCTTCTATTGGATTCGGTCAATATTTTCCTGGCGAAATCGCAAAAAAGGAGCCGGAGCCGGCGCGGGCATACGTCCAGGTCGACGCCCCTGTTTCTGCAGAAGCATGTTATGGAGACGGTAGAACGTTTTGTTACCATTGGCTTCAACAAACCTTTCCGGCTGTCGGGAGAAGTGTCGTTAACATTTATTCCTGCCGGACATTTACTGGGTGCCGGCTATGTAGTACTCACCGTAACCGAGCACGGGCGGGAAAAGAAAATAGCGTTCAGCGGCGATGTGGGACGAAAGAATTATCCGGTTATTGTTGACCCGGAACCATTACCGGCGGTCGACTACCTGGTTTGTGAGTCTACTTATGGCGGGCGTTTTCACACTTCCGGAAAAACTATTGAACAGGTGTTAACAGAAACCGTTGAAGATGCGTGCGTGAAGACTCCGGGCCGGCTGATCATTCCTTCTTTTAGCATCGGACGGACGCAGGCCCTGGTGTATTCGCTCAATAAGATCTTCAGTAAAGGTCTTTTACCGCCGGTAAGGGTATTTGTTGACAGTCCGCTGGCGAATTATGCTACAGACGTTTTCCGCAAATATCATGAGTTGGTAAATGAGGAAGCCAAGGCCTTTTACCAGAAAGAGGGCGATGAGTTTGAATTTGAAAACCTGCATTATGTGCAGGAAATGAAGGAAAGCAGGGAAATCTCCAACCACCTTGAGCCATGTATTATCATCTCTTCTGCCGGCATGCTTGAAGGCGGGC
>DASWXL010000063.1:0-27771 GCA_036405495.1 Sphingobacteriaceae bacterium
AACTAAACTAAACTACCCGGATCACCTGCCCGGTTACAACCCCTTCCACACTTTTGAGGTAAGCGTTTACCACACGATCCATAGGAACCGGATTATGCCCCGGAAAAAAATGTCCGATCGCACTGACAGAATTTTCTACAATACCGGGACTAATAGCATTGATACGTATCCCCCGCTTCAGTTCAACTGCCGCAGCCATCGCAAAAGCGTTAATTGCGCTGTTAACGACACTTAACGACACACCGCCCCTGATGGGGTCATCTGCTAAGATCCCCGAGGTAAGCGTAATAGAACCATTCTCATTGATGTATTTCTGAGCCAGCAGCGCAAGGTTTATCTGGCCCATCATTTTGCTCCTTATACCGGTATAGAACTGTTCTTCCGTAATTTCGTCAAGGGGTGCGAATTCACCGTTTCCGGTGGCCGAAATAAGCGCGTCAAACGGTCCGACCTGCCTGAACATTTCAATAATGGATTCTTTGCTGGTGATATCCGCCCTGATCTCAGTGCTGCGGAGGCTGACGGGAATTACCTCATGCCGTTCCGACAAGTTCTGGAAAACTTTCGTTCCGATGGTGCCTGTTGCACCGACAAGTACAATTTTCATATGTCTATTTTTGAGTTTAACTTAAACAGATAAGTGCATGGTTTTTATACTTCCAAATAATGATCCCCTGGCGGTAAGATCTTTATAGAATTCCTGGTTTTTGTTCTATATTTTCTCGTTTTTATGACGCATCCAGGATTGCGAGATAAGCGGTAACTGATCTATCGAAAACCGATCTTCCGTCTTTTTCAATGTCAGCCCATTCAAATGCGCCATATATCCTCTCAAAATCCAATCCGGCCAATGCCTTTCGAATTTTTCTTATTGCGCGGGCTGGTAATGGGATATGGTTGGGATAGCTGTACATAAAGGTTAAAGCTTTCCCATTGCGGGTCACATACAATGAATCTCCTGTAACAAGTATCCCTCCCGGATGATGGGCAGGCAAGTGGAGAACACAGCTGCCATCAAAATGCCCCGCTGTATTTATTACGGCAATGCCATCCCATAACTCCAAACGTTCGTTATTCCAGAATTCAATATTTTCATCCGAACAAAACACCCATTGCCGGTCTGCCTGATGGAGATAGACCTTACAATCGAATGCCTTTGCCCATTCAGCCATCAGGCTATAATAATGTGGATGTGAAATGATGATCGCCTTTAAGCCGCCCTTCCGGCGTATAAAAGAGACCGTCTCGTCATTGATGAACGGAATACAGTCCCATAAAATATTACCGCTTTTGCTTTCAATGAAAAATGCGCGCTGCCCGATCGCAAATGAAGGTGTGATCTTCAGCGAATACAATCCGCCCGAAACCGGTCTGACAGCAATCGTCCTTTGGTTCGATAATGCTTCCAGCGATGTCCACTGCTGGCCCTCACTTCCGATATATTGCCGGTCGTCATTACAGATGGGACACAGTGACGGCAGAGACCGAAAGATCGTCACAGCTGTTCCACAGGTAGTACAAATGTTCAGTTGTCTTTTTTCCATATCCGTTTTAATAAACCAATGTTTATAACACAAAGTTGGATCATAAACAGATCAAAAGAAATGGATAGAACTGTCTTAGTATTGCACTTTTGAGCAGAATGGACGGATCAGAAAAGCTTCTGGGGGTCGGTCCTGAATTGCAGCGGGCTTACGCCTGCATTTTTGGTAAAAAACCGTGTAAAGTAGGCCGGATCCTGGAAGCCCAGTGAAAAGCAGATCTCCTTTACATTCATCCTGGTATTCGACAAAAGCCTCTTCGCCTCCAATAAAATGCGTTCCCTGACCAAAACACGGGGAGTCTTTTCGCTATACAGAACCGACAATTCATTTAATGCCCGGGGTGTCATGTTCAGCTTGCCGGCATAGAACTGGACGCTGTGTTCTGACCGGTAATGCTTTTCCAGCTCATGCTTAAAATTGCGGAACAGCAAATACCTTGGATCTGATGCCGTGGCAACTGACCCTGAAAGCTGTTTTAACTGAAATACTTCAAGCAAAAAGATCCGCAGATACGATTCCAGAATAGAGCGGGAAACGTCGACAGGATTTTTAAAATGCGCGATCATAGGTTCCAGAACTGCCGTAAGTCTGGGCAGAAATTCGGCTGTTATCGATAGTACTGGCGAAACCTGAATATTATCAAACACATCAAATTTCAAAAGAAAGTTATCTGATCCTGAGGCGCCGAAGAAGGACTCGGTAAACTTGATAACGTTCCCTTTGGTGGGCCCGTCTTTAAAGATCTGATGAACGTTCGAAGGCTGTAACAGAAATAAACACGGTCCGGTGAAGGGATAGGAATTAAAATCGATCAGGTGAATGCCGGAGCCCTCTTCGATCCAAATGATCTCAAAATAGGTGTGTTTATGGGGAGCCACCCTGTTCAGCCTTTCGTGTTCCATATCTGCATAAGATGATATGTAGAAATTCGAATAAGCTGCGGGTAAAAAGCTTTCTGACTCTGTGAAAACAGGAACGCCGGATCTTGACATACTTCTACGAATTTACACCTTTTCACCACTCGGTAACGATTTTTCAAAATTCACATCTGAGGTGTCAGTTCCGAAAACTATTTTCTACATTGAAGACCAGAAAATCTAACCTGCCGGCTGAGTGATTTGTTATTGTAAATACCCGGAATTTTAAACATGTAAAGTATGAAAAATGCCTTCCGGATTTCAGTCCTGTTCTTTACCCTGAGTCTATTGTGGATAACGGTGAGCGACAAACTGGTTTTCGAGCAAGTACCGGGGCAGAGTCTGCATCTGATCAATTCGATGAAGGGGTATTTCTTTATCATTGCCATAACTGTTCTGTTATACTGGCTTATATACCAGAATAACGTACGATTATCTAAAGAACATCAGCGGCACTTAGACATTCAGGAACTGTCTAATGTCGGCGACTGGCAGTATCTGATCGACAAAAAAGCCTTCAAGATATCTTCGGAAGTACTAAACATCCTTCACATCAGCCGCACCGCCGAACTGACTCCGGTAGAAACGTTGATGAAGCACATCCATCCGAACGATAAAGCGAGGTTAAAGAGCGCTCTCAACGAAATACTCGTGACGGGGAAGGACATGAACTTTGTTCACCGTGTTGTATCAGAAGATGGAAGGATCCGGTTTGTGAGACAGACGGGGAAGCTGCTGCACAGTGAAGGCGTGGTTCTTGGAGTGTGCCAGGATATAACCGAGACCATTGAGCTCAGGGATTCGTTAAAGGAAACCAACGAGGAAAACAAGCGTTTAGGTGAGATCATCAGCAAGGTAAAAAATCTGGTCATGCTGCTGGACGGCAAAAACCGGATAACATGGGTAAATAATGCGTTTACACAACGAACCGGTTTTTCCCTGGCAGAAGTTTACGGACAGGATGCCGGAAAGTTCGGAGCGCTTTACGGCGACCGGCGACGGCTGAAGGAACAGGAGGAGGCGATACGAAGCAACCGCATTTATGCCATTGATGTACGCAGCAAAACCAAGGCGGGCGATGAATTTTGGTCAGAGATTACCATGACGCCTATTTTTGACGAATATGGAAGCCTTATAGGCGCAATTATCATTGGCACGGAAATAACGGATAGAAAAAAGGCCCAGGAGCAGTTAAAGCACCAGTATGACATTCTGAAAGACATCGCGTGGAAAACCTCCCATGAGATCCGCCGCCCCGTGGCTTCCATACTGGCCCTGAACACACTCATCCAAAGCAGTGAAACACGTCAGGAAAAAGAAGAGATCTTTGCGATGCTGAATACCTGTACGCTGGAACTCGATGACATTATTCGCGAGATCAATCAGAAAATAAACCGCGAAGCCGAACAAGCATAAGCCGTTGCTAAAACATTTCCACCCTGTGAAAACCCATGGACGGAGACGCTATCCGATCAGTCATCGGCACTATTATCCACATAGCCCGTTTGAGAAGAGTTCTGCTGAACGCCGTCGGTAATGTTCTGATCAGTAAAACCATCATAGTCGTTCGTCCGTGGGTGATGGGTCGCCGATTTCCGGCCGTAGTTGCCAATCCACCGTCCCTGCTTGTTCTCAAAGTTTGAATTGTCAGGTTGCTTCTTCATGCCCACACTGTAGCAAAGTCTGTGCTAATCGGCCTGAACCAAATTAACACCGGCACATGCTAAGCCCCGGCACGAGAAGGCGTATTCCCGGAATATGATGTATAAAAAAGCGTTACAGTGAGCATCAGCAACAGAACCATCCCGCCAAACTGGTGCAGGATACCGAAAAGCAGCAGCGGACCGTCTAAGCTATTCAGGAGCGCAAGCACACCCAGGATGACCTGAACAATGATCATGACCATCGGAAAATGACGCATACGTCGCAGAACCGAGGTGGCCGGCAACTTCGAAGCTTTTACCCACCAGATCAGTAAAATAAGCGTAAGAAGGTACGCCAGATTCCGGTGGATGAACTGGATCGTTAAGAGATTATGTGAAATATCACTCCAGAATCCGCCTTCCGTCAGCAGACTTTCAGGAACCCAGACCCCATTTATAGTGGGCCAGGTCAATCCGGCAAGTGCAGCATGGGCTCCGGCCATAAAAGCCCCGTATACCAGCTGAATGCTAACCAGCACCAACAACGCGATATTGAGCAGCTTAAGAAAGGGTGACTGAGTGATCCTTTGTTTCGGAACGCTGATCTTGAGGGCGAACCACACGACATAACAGAGCAAAGCTAATGCGGCTATGAAGTGTATCGCCAGCCGGATATGACTCACATACGTACTTTCTGTATTAATTCCGCTTTTTACCATGATCCAGCCGATCAATCCCTGAAGGGCTCCTAACAGAAACAGGATCACCATCGGTCGGATCATTGTCTTGTCGATCTTCTTCTTAACGACGAAGTAAATGAACGGAAAAAGGAAAACTAACCCCATCAATCGCGCCCAGTCGCGGTGCAGCCATTCCCAAAAATAAATAGCTTTAAAATCAGACAAGCTGAAATGGGTGTTAAGGTGTTTATACTGCCCTATCTCTTTGTACTTATCAAAAGCTTCATTCCAGGCGGCCTCATTCATTGGCGGAAAAGCACCAAGGATCGGTTGCCATTCTGTTATTGAGAGACCAGATCCGGTTAACCGCGTAATACCTCCAAGCAAAACCTGTACGACGATCATGCCCGCCCCTATCCAAAGCCAGACAGCTACCGGACGATTCCTTTTCAAAGAATACTCATTCATAAACTGCAAAAATAGGGAAGCCACCGATTATCAGTACTTTTTATTGTCATTTTAAATAACCATGACATACCGGAACAGTGCAGAGTTAAAGGAGTTCGTATTGACTTGTTTTACCAATAAGATAGCTTTGCTGTGTCTGGCTACAAAAAAGGGGCGCTATGCGCCCCTTTAAAACTAACCCTTAACTAGACTTTGAAAATCTTATTCTTACTCGAACACAGACGTTTACGCAAAGCGAACACTGCAGGTTATCATAATAATAAAAGGATGAGATTAATATGACATTATTTATTGCGTATCTTCATGCCCGGTAAACAATCATAGATGTTCAGGCATAGAGGGAAAAGCCGAACGCTTAATCATAATCTTAAGTTAGCGTCGCTGCTTTCGTTTGTTGCAGGCATTGTTAATGTGTCGGGTTTCTTTTCGGTTCAGCAGTTAACCACCAATGTAACCGGTCACTTTGCGTTTTTTGCGGATGAGATCGTCAAGCAGAATTTTGGATATTCCACCATTTTTCTATTCTATATTTTGGCTTTCTTTACCGGAGCGTTTATCTCCAGCGTAGTTGTTGAAACCGTTCAGCAGTGGAATAGCCGGATCGTTACCCTTATCCCTGTAACCGCGGAAATAGCCATTCTGTCGACCATCGCTTTCTTACAAGAGGAAACCATTCTTCAATATGCCAATATGATCGCCTGCACACTGCTCTTTGCAATGGGACTGCAGAATGCACTGGTTACCAAAATTTCCAACTCGGTTGTGCGAACCACACACCTCACGGGCCTGTTTACAGATCTGGGAATAGAGCTTTCCCAGTTATTCTTTTACCGTAAAGTGGAACAGCAGTTGAAATTGAAGTCATCAATCAAGTTGCGGCTGGCCATCATCAGTTTTTTCTTTTTCGGTTGTATCGTCGGAGGGTATACTTACTTTATGTATGGAATGCTGACGCTGCTTCTAGCGGTGCTTTGCCTGACCGGCGGCCTTTTTTACGACAATGTTAAATTCAGGATCGTTTCCTATCGACGAAAGCGTGGCGGATTCAGACCGGAGGATTAAAATATGAATAGAACTTACAGGTTATTTATCAGCTTGTTCTTTTTTATATCAGGTGTGCAGTATGCAAGCCTTACTGCGAGGATACCCACCTTGAAAAGTAATTTTGGTTTCAACGACATAGAACTCGGGGCGCTGCTTCTCATCATGCCGGTGAGTTCTCTCGTGGGGCTGCAGCTAGCCGGATGGCTTATCGCCAGGTTCTCCAGCAAATTCGCCGTAAGCGCTGCTTTTGGTTTTAACACGGTTGTGCTGGCTTATATTGGCTTCGCACAAAACGTTTATGCTTTGATTGCTGGAATATGTTTATTCAGCTTTAGCATGCGCATCTTCAGCATTTCGATAAATGTTCAGGCCATTGCACTCCAAAATCTGTATGATAAAAAAATAATCGGCTCTTTCCATGCTTTATGGAGTCTGGGCGGAATTGGCGGGATATTGATCACTACAGCGATGGTTTCCGCACAGATCAGCTTGACTGCCCATTTGCTGGCGGTCTCGGCACTGAACCTTTTACTTACCATCTGGGCATATCGCTTTTTATTGAATGACGGCACGCAAGGAACGCGCAGCAAATTCAATCTCAGCAATCAAGACTCATTTATCGTTTACCTGGGGATCATCGCCTTTCTGGCAGCTATGTGCGAAGGAGCTATGCTTGACTGGAGCGGCGTTTATTTCAAAGAAATATTGGATATACGCATTTTCACCTATGGCTATCTGGTCTTTATGTCGTTCGTAACCTTGTCGCGCTTCATGTCCGACTTTATGATGAACACCATCGGGTTAAGAAGATACTATATCATCAACTCGGTCCTGATCTTCGCCGGAATGGCATTACCGGCTTTTTTTCCGACCGTGGTGTGGGCAATCGTCGGCTTTTCGCTGGTTGGCATAGGCACCGCCCCAATCATTCCGATGACTTACATTCTGGCCGCCACGAACGAAAAGTATTCTTCCAGTGTGGCGATTTCCCTCATAGCCACGTATGCCCTGCTGGGGATGTTCGCCGGCCCGCCCATAGTGGGCTTTCTGGCCCATTTGTTCGACCTTAAGGTCTCGTTCTTCGTCCTTTCGCTGATCGGATTTTCGGTAGCTCCGGTATCTGTATTGTTTTTCCGCTTAAAAGCAACAAAAACGCAGGCAAACGGGGGTTAAATTTGCTTGTGGTCTTTGGTCTGTAAAAAGTTGATGCTCTTTCTTTAAGCACATCACATCTCCTTATCTTTGTGCGCAATTTTTAACCGACGCATGAAAAATAAATATACTGTTTCGTTGGCAGCAACTTCGTTGTTCATCATTAGTTCCTGCTCCACTTCAAATAAGATCGCCGCTCTCAAACCTGAACCGAACTACAATGCTTCGCAGGTGGTCTATGACAAACAGGTCTCCTACGTTAACCTGCCTGTGGAAGTAAGCATTGCAGACCTTCAGGGACAGACCAACAAATATTTGTACGGCCTGGTATATGAAGACAATGTACTTGAAGGAGACAACCTGATGATGAAAGTCTGGAAACAAGCGCCTATTCAGATCACGGAAAAAGCCGGAAAACTGCACATGGAATTACCGTTAAAAATCTGGGCAAGATACCGGTATGGCATCGATAAATTCGGGCTGTCTGTTTATGACACACGGGAGTTCAATCTTAACGGAAAGATCCGGCTGAACACGGTTGCTGGTTTGGCAAACTGGAAGCTGACCACCAAAACGCAAATAGAAGATATCGATTGGGTGGAAAGCCCGTCAGTATCCATTGCCGGTAAAAATCTTCCGATCACTTATCTTATCAATCCGACATTATCGGTATTTAAAAGCAGATTATCCGGAATGATCGACAAGGCCATCTCCGAATCGCTCGACATCCGCCCCTATGTGCTCGATGCGCTGACCGAGATGAGCAAGCCGATGGAGGTAAATAAGGAATACCAAACCTGGTTTGCAATGCAGCCTGTCGAGCTCTATTCGTCAAAAGCGGTGGTCGCTAATAAGAAGATCACCATGAATATGGGAATGAAGGCGTACCTGGAAACATCGGTTGGCAGAAAGCCTACCCTATCGTTCGAAAAGGACAGACTGCAGCTCAGGTCAATAGAAAAAATGCCAAACGAATTTCAGGTCAATGTGGCGGGATTTACTACCTATCAGCATGCCGCGTCGCTTATGCAGAAAAACTTCGCCGGGCAGAAGTTCGAATCAGGCAACAGATCGGTTACTGTAACCAAGGTTGACCTATGGGGAAAAGATGGGAGGATCATCGTTGATCTGGGCATGAGCGGAACGGTAAACGGCCAGGTATATCTGTCAGGCATCCCCATGTACGACCCGGTAAAAAAGGAGATCTTTCTGGATCAGCTGGACTTTGTGCTGGATAGCAAAAGCAGACTGCTAAAGGCGGCCGACTGGCTTACTCACGGGCTTATTGTTAAGAAGATCGCGGAAAGCTGCCGGTTTTCTATCGCAGAAACGTTAAACGAAGGAACGAAGACCATGGCCGGTTACCTCAACGATTATGAGCCTGTAAAAGGGGTTAAGGTAAACGGCGCACTGACCGAACTGGCACCTAACAAAGTTTTTCTCACGTCAAACGCCATGATCGCCATGATAGCGGCTAAAGGGAAAGTAAACATTGTGATCAACGGAATGGAATAACAGTGAAGAAGATAGTTTTAGTTACATACGAAGATCAGGGAAAGTATACGTCGAACCTCGAAAACGAAGATCAGAAGCTTCAGCAGTTTCTGCAGGACAAAGGACTTGAAGCAAGATCAGAGGTTTGGAGCGATCCTTCTGTTGACTGGGGACGTTACGATGTGGCGATCCTTAAATCGCCGTGGGACTACTTCGACCGGATCCTTGAATTCTATGCATGGCTCGACAGAATGAAGGCCATGAATATCCGCATGCTAAATCCGATCAACATTGTTCTGTGGAATTCGGATAAGCATTACCTGAAAGATATTGCCGCCGCCGGCCTTCCGGTTACCCCTACCCTGTTTATTGAAAAGGGCGAAACCCCGGACCTTCATCATTATTTTGAGGAGTTCGATACCGGCAAACTGATCGTTAAGCCGTCTGTAAGCGGCGGTTCAAAGAATACGTTCAAGCTGACCCGTGAAGATACAGCTGAATATACACCCAAATTAACGTCCCTGCTTTCTGAAGAAGCATTTATGGTACAGCCCTTCCTACATGAAGTACAAAAAGAAGGCGAATGGTCGCTTCTTTTCTTCAACGGAAAGTACAGCCATTCATTGCTAAAAAAAGCCAAAGCAGGCGACTTCAGGGTCCAGCATTATCTCGGCGGAACGATCCATGCGCAGGAACCGCCAGTGGACCTGATTTGCAAAGCCCGGGAGTATGTTGATCAGTTTGCACCCAACTGCCTGTATGCCCGTGTAGACGGCGTTGTGGTCAATAGCGGGTTTCAACTGATGGAACTTGAGCTGATCGAGCCGTTCCTTTTCATGTTTACCAACCCGAACAGCTATGAGAAATATTATCAGGCGTTAAAGGAAATGATCTGACCCCGAACCTCCTCCTTTGGCCTCATACCTCAAACGGATACGTTTCCGGCACTTTAAACGCATCAGGGTGTACGGACAACGGGTTCAGTGCCTGAGTTTCATCCAGAAAAATAAAAGCGTCGTATCGCCAGTTCATGACCGATGGAACATAGTTCCCATACTTTTCCTGTGAAGGATTATAAACTACTCCTATCGCCCGGTGACTGAGTGTATCGTTGTAACGATCGTTCTCATTCCGGTCAAAGATCAGGAGCCGGTTTCTGTCGGATTCTGAATGAAGAATGTCTTCAACACTTCCACTTCTGGCAGGCGGAACATTCATTTCCTGCATCGGAGCACCCCATGCTTTTCCTGCAATTACACTTCCGCTGTATGAACCAAATCCAACCAGCACTACATTCTTATCGTCGTATTGCTCCCTCACTAACTGGCCTACGTTAACCATCCCGGCGCGCTTCATATCGGTAAACCGCGCATCGCCGATGTGCGTATTATGTTCCCAGATAATGGCTTTGGCTTCAGGTCGGTGAAATTTCATCAGGCGACCAAGGGTTTCTGCCATATGGGTATCACGGATATTCCATGAATTATCATTGAAGCTGGTCATGCTACGATAATAACTTTCGGCGTTTGCGGCTATCAGTGCATTCTGTTCGGTATTTAGCGCGGCTTCCGGGTCATGATCATAATACCGCGACTTGATACGCATTTCTTTCAGCAGCCGTATCACCTCGTCTTTGCACAGATCCGGCGCATAATGCTTGGCCCGGGCGAAACTATGCTGATCTTCGCCGAAAGGTTCAAAGCAGTTATAGGCTTTTCTGGCCGTTTCCGCCGCTGCGGGATCGTTCTTCTCCAGGTAATTCACCAGAACCTCCATCGATTCCCATAAACTGTAGACATCCAGACCATAAAAGCCTACCTTCCTATCGGCACTTACTCCACCATTATGCTCTTTGAGCCAGCTGACCAGCGCAGTGATCTCCCAGTTAGCCCACATCCATGTCGGCCACCGGTTGAACGTTCTCAGAAGATCAACCGGCTGTTTCTCCTGATCATCCAGCCCTTTGATATAACGGTTAATCCGGTAACAATCCGGCCAGTCGCCTTCAACGGCAATAAAACTGAAACCCTTTTCATGAATAAGACGTTTTGAGATGGCTGTACGCCAAGTGTAGTACTCGTGGGTACCATGAGACGCCTCGCCTAACAGGACAAACTTCGCGTCGCCGATACGCTCCAACAGCGGATCGAGGTCCCTCGCCGTGTTTATGTGATGTTTGTTCTCATGCTGAGCTCTTCCTTTAACCATACCCGTTCCTCCCTATAAGGAATAACTGTATGCCGTTTTAATTGTTCGGAATTCGCCTTCTTCGGTAACTTACTCAGCTACCGTATCACTTTCAGCGGTTTTTACCGGCAAATCGGCTCTTGATATATGATCCAGCTCAATGTAAAACGAAGTGCCTTTTTCAGGAATACTCTCGAACCAGATCTTTCCGCCGTGCGCTTCAACAATAGAACGGGAAATGGAAAGACCTAAGCCGAATGACTTTTCCCCTGCTGTACCAGACCGCTTTGCTGGAGTAAACATGTTGAATATCTTATTTCGCATATTATCCGGTATGCCGATGCCCTGGTCTGTCACACTCATCAGCACCTTTCCGCCGCTGGCGGCCAGGCTAACGTCAATAACCGAACCCTGCGGGCTAAACTTTATCGCATTGCTAAGGAGATTATTTATTACTCTCGAGATTTTTTCCCTGTTAATATAAACCAATACCGGCTCGCGGCATGTTTGAAAGACGATCCGCTGGTCTTTCTCCAACGCCTTAAAATTAAGGAGGTCAACGGAGTTTCTGAGAACCAGATTTATATCGGCAACCTCTTTTCTGAAATCCGGCGTACTTGCAGCACCGGATGCCTCCAGGATCTCATTGATCAGATCAAGCGAATTAGAACACGTTGACTGGATCAGGGCCAGCATCTCCCGATCCTCAGCGGGACGTTTTTCATCCCGTAGCATGAGCAGGGAAAGTGTGGTTATCGCACCTATCGGGTTCCGCAGATCATGCGCTACAGAGCGCAGAATCCGGTCCTTTTCATTATTGCGCTTTTCAAGTTCAGACAATGCAACTTCCAGCTGTCGCTTTTGATCATTCACCTGCCTGTTGAAAGCTTCCAGGACCTTCAAATTGCCTCTGGACTTCTTCCAATTCTGAACGGTCTGCCAAATAATCACTACCGCCATCACCGCTACCAGGAGCATAACAGCCAGATAGATCTCGTTAAGGTCGGCATCTCTCCGTAGCGACTCGATCTCATTCTCGTTTTCAAGATACTTCAGTTTATCTATCAGGTTACTGTTCAGAAGTGCCCGGCTTTCGCCATCGACCGAGTCTTTAAGCCGGCTGTATTGCAATAAGTGAAGAAAAGCGTCATCAGGTTCATTCTGAGCCTGATAATATTGCCACAACAAATTATGCCACTCGGCTTCCAGCGTGATGTCACTTGTGCTTAAAAGGCTTACTTTAAGATCTGAAAGCACCTTTCGGAAATGTGTATACTTATGCGTTTCAAAATACAGCCTCGCAAGTTCCAGACGGGCAGTCTGCGCATTGTGCGTGTCGCCACCCTTAGCAGAATTTATTGCGATGCTGTTTGTAAAAAGCTGCTCTGCTTCACCATATTCGCCTTTTTGCAGTAAAGCCGACCCCATGCCGTTATAAACAACGGCTTTAGCTACTTCGAACGCCTGACTTGCGGCAGCGGCAAACTTGTGTTCATTTTCCTTGATGTAGTGTAGCGTTTTTTCGGAATAAATCAGGGCGCTATCGGTCTTACCAGCCCGCAAAAAGCTCAGGGCAGTGTTATTAAGCAACTCCTGACGGCGATAAAAGCTCCAGAAATCATTAGCACAGCTTTTAGTCTCTTCGAAACCCTGTTTAAAAAAGCGGCCCGCCTGGTCAAACTGCCGCTTCTTATACATCAGCATCCCCAGACGATAGCTGTAATCGCCTAATGTACATGAATCAATAAGGTTTTGGGCAATGTTCCGCGCTTTAAAATAGTGTTCGAAAGCTTCATCGTACAACTTCTTCTGAGACAATATATCGCCTTTCGAATACAGGGCCTGAGCATATTCTTTAGCAAGCGATTTTTGCTTTCCATTCTTCAGAATAAGCGAGATCATACTGTCGGCATAAAGCAAGGCTTTATCATAATCTCTTAGCGTATGATAACTGTATCCGCAACTGTAAATAAGATGCTGAAACTTGTCAGCAATATTTACCTCTCCAGCTGCGGCGTATGCCGAATCGAGGAACCGCTTACCTTTCCCATCAAACCGACCCGGGTCGAACTGCCCATTTCCGCTTTTTAATATTCGGCTGTAAAGATGCGGGGTATTTTGATCAGTGTCATTCCGGCAAGCCGAAAAGACCGATAGAAACAGCAAAAGAAAAACGCACCGCGCCTCATGCCTCAGGCAATAACGAGATCTTTTAAATACTGAAAACAGATCTGAAAGGGGAACCATGTTTGGAACTCAAATATATTCGTTTTTTTTCTCAGTACGAATTAATTATGTGACTTTCGCCTTCCTTAAATTAAGTGATATTGTGCGAAAATCAACACTACTTTCCTGGATGCCTTTTCGTGTGGCCCTCCCTGAATTTCTAATTCGGGTGATGATCAGCACCCGTTTCCCGATATTGCGACTAAACATTAATCAGCGCTGAAGGTTAATAGCTATATGTCGAAGTTTCAGGATCTTATTAATAGTGACAATCCCGTGCTGGTGGATTTCTTTGCCGACTGGTGTGGCCCGTGTAAAGTAGTGGCTCCTATATTGAGCGAGGTAAAAAGCCAGGTGAGAGACGAGGTGACCATCATTAAGGTGGATATCGACAAGAATCCGGAAGTTGCCCATGCCTTTCATGTGAAGCAGGTTCCTACCCTTATCTTATTCAAAAAGGGAAAGATCAAATGGCGACAGGCCGGAGTAGTAACCACCCCCCAGCTGGTTCATATTCTGAAGCATGCCCCCAACGCTTAAAGCGAACTCAGTTCGTTTATTTCGATTACCCGCCAATCATCATCAGAACGTTGAAAGGTCACCACATAGGTATGAGCTGTGCCATGGTCATCGTCGAGATCGACAGCTACATCTATTCGGTTGTCAGTGATCTCCTGTTCATCTTTCGGTACAGCAGAAGCTTTGCGGATGATTTCTTCGTCGGAATGTGACTTCATAAAAAAATTGAAAGAATTTGTAATATTTCAAAAATGTTAACATCTTGAAAGAAAAAGAGTTGATGAGAAACCTTTACAGATTCACCTTCTTAATCGCTTTTGCGGCTCTGCTCATATCGGCATGCAGCTCTGAAGCACCCAAAAAGCAAGCCAAAAAAGGAGACAAACCGCTGGTAGCAGACATCCTGATCGACTCACTATACCCGGCCGGACTTGAAGAGATCCAGTTCAATTCTTCAGGCGATACCATTTTTGGCTTTCAATACCTCGCCAACGGCCGCGGTCCTCATCCTACCGTTGTTCTGCTCCATGGTCTTCCCGGAAATGAACGGAACCTGGACATTGCTCAGCATCTCAGACGAAACGGTTATAACGTCGTGTTCTTTGATTACCGCGGCAGTTGGGGAAGTGAAGGGAAATTCTCCTTCGAGAATTGCATTGGTGATACAAGAGCCGTTATAGATCATATAACGGATCCCGCCAACCATGACCGGCTGCGCATCGATACCAAAAATATTTTCCTGGTTGGCCACAGTATGGGCGCCGGCCTGGCCCTGATCAACGGTATAAATGACGATCGGATAAAAGGCGCCATTGGGGTATCGGTATTTAACCCATACACCCTATTGAGCGGGCGGGCCGCGCAGGTAAATCTAATAGATATCGGAGCGTATGTTTCTAAACTGGGGATGCTGAAAACCACCCCAGAATCCTTCCTTAAAGGCATCTTATCTGATGTGCAAAACTATAACATAGAGCAATTGGTGTCCGGAACAAAAAAACCGATCCTCGTGATCGACGAACACAAACTGAACGAATATTTTAAACACTATAACAGACGCCGGCATTTCGATTATGAGATCTGGAATACCGACCATGCGTTTACCGATAAGCGGCTGGCTTTGGCCGCGCGGATTGAAAGGTGGCTGGACTCAAAAACACGGAGAAAGTAACCATATCTTTTCTGCGGATTGCTCGTAGACATAAGTGCAATTATTCTATTTTCGCAGACATTATATGGATATAAAAAACACCCTGCCAGCCCTTTTGGTGGCATCCGCTTTATTTACTGGATGCCAAAGCAAACAACCGACAAAAACTGAGGCCACCCCTGCAAACCTTGTAGCAGCTTCCCATACAGACAGCGCCACAACTGCCCCCGCTGCTTCGCCGACCGGTGAACCTGCCGACGCGGCAACGGTCCTTGGCCGTAAGCAGGTGCCTGTCTTGTGCTACCATCAGATTCGCAACTGGAAAGCCAGCGATTCGAAAGTAGCTAAAGACTATATCGTTCCTGAGGCCGACTTCAAAGCTCAGCTAAAGATGCTTGCGGATAGCGGATACAATACCATCCTTCCCGACCAGTTGTTCAACTACCTGAACTATGGCACGCAGCTTCCTGAAAAACCGATCATGCTGACATTTGATGACACCGATCTGGACCAGTACACCGTTGCTGCTCCGGAAATGAACAAATACGGGTTTAAAGGTGTATTCTTCGTCATGACCGTATCGCTGGGCCGCCCCGGCTATATGAGCAACACTCAGGTGAAGGAACTTTCTGATGCGGGGCATGTCATCGGATCTCACACGTGGGACCATCACAACGTAAAGAAATATCAGGGCGATGACTGGGTAACCCAGATCGAAAAGCCAAACAAAACGATCAAAGAGATCACCGGAAAAGACGTAAAGTACTTTGCTTATCCTTTTGGCTTATGGAATAAAGAAGCGATACCGGAGTTGAAAAAAAGAGGTTTTAACGCCGCATTTATTCTTGCCGAGAAACGCGACGACCAGGACCCCCTGTTTACGATACGCCGCATCATTGCCAGTGGGTATTGGAGTCCGAGAACCCTTCACAACAGCATTAAAAACAGTTTCTAAGAAAAAAATACGCCATGAGCAGAATATTTCTTAAGTTAGAGTATCCGACCCGGATACTAAAACTTAAAGAATATGAAAAAATTAACCGTTTTTTTAGCCCTGATCGTCGGCCTGGCCGGCAAAGATGTATTTGCACAAAACAAACCGAGACCAAGCCCGCCGGCTAAAGTTTCAGAAACAATAAAGACGGGGGCTACCGTAACAATCGATTACAGCCGTCCGTCAGTGAAAGGACGCACGATCGGACAGGAAATCGCTCCTTTCGGTGAAGTATGGCGTACAGGGGCCAACGAAGCAACGGTTTTCGAAATCAACCGCGATGTAACGGTTGAAGGCCAGAAATTACCGGCAGGTAAGTACAGCTTGTACACCATCCCCGGGGAGACTGAATGGACGATCATTTTCAACAAAGCGTGGAAGCAATGGGGAACGACGTACAATGAGGGCGAAGATGCTTTGCGGGTAAAAGTTAAGCCCGGAAAATCGGCAGCGTTCACTGAAAAGCTGACCTTTGGAATTGCCGATAACGGAACAGTTTCCATGACATGGGGCGACACGAAGGTAGACTTTAGGGTGAAATAACCACTCGCCCGGAAAAACTGAAAGGGCTTAAGCAAAAAAATGCTTGAGCCCTTATTTGTTTGCACATTGTTATCTGCCCTATAATATATCTTTGCGGCATGCTTGCCCATACCATTTCCCTGTATAGAAAGGCTTACGAAGGTTTATCAAAAGAGAACTGGTATTTGTCGCTGGTGATGTTTATCAACCGAAGCGGGACGATGGTCATCCCGTTCATGACCATATACTGCACACAGAAACTGGGCTTTAGCATTGTACAGGCCGGCTACATTATGGCGCTTTTCGGTGCAGGCGCCATTGCCGGAGCGTTTCTCGGAGGAAAGATCACCGATAAGATCGGTTTCTACTGGTTGCAGGTGGGTGCATTACTGAGCGGCGGTGTGCTGTTTATCGTACTGGGATTCCTCGAATCTTTCGCAGCCCTCGGAATTGGCACTTTCGTTCTCAGTCTCTGTAATGAGTCGTTCCGGCCGGCCAATGCAACAGCCATCGTCCATTACAGCTCAGTTGAAAACCGTACCCGCTCCTATTCATTGAACCGGCTCGCCGTTAATCTGGGCTGGGCGTTCGGAGGCGCGCTTGGTGGCTTTCTTGCTTCGGTGAACTATGAGCTGCTGTTCTGGGTTGACGGATTCACAAACATATCTGCCGGACTACTGCTATTGAAGATCATGAAGCCGGTAAAGACCCGCCATGCGGCTGGTCAGCCTGAAACCGGCACTCCTGGTAATTCAGCCTACCGGGACAAGGTTTATCTTTTTTTCATCGTACTAACGATCTTGTTCGCGACATGCTTTTTTCAGCTGTTTTCGATGCAACCGGTCTTCTTTAAGACCGAATGGAATTTAACTGAACAGTTTATCGGCTCTTTAATGGCGTTGAACGGTCTTATAATAGCTACCACAGAAATGGTGATTATTCATAAACTGGAAGGTAGGCGGCCACCGTTGGTATTTATTACGCTGGGCGTTGTTTTGACCGGCCTAGGATATCCGCTTGTTAACGTACTTCCCGCTTCTGCGTGGGTTGCTGTTCTGGGTGTTGTGATCATCACCATCGGCGAGATCTATTCGCTGCCTTTCATGAACACCTTCTGGATTTCCAGGACTTCCGGGAACAACCGCGGAGAATACGCCGGCCTGTACACCATGGCATGGTCTGCTGCTCAGATCCTCGCTCCTGCCCTCGGAAGCCAGATCATCCGCTACTTCGGCTATGCCTCACTATGGTGGGGTGTCGGACTGGTCAGCCTGTTTTCAGCGGCCGGCTTTTTCTTTATTCATAAGAGAAGCATGAGCAATTGAAACAATGGTTTTAGCAAAGAGTTATTCTCTTAACCAAAGAAGCTGAAATCATGGTAGAGAATAAAGATTTGAGAGAAGAGCAGGACAAAGCCGGCAGCGATCCGAACGAAGTTTATGATGTTGAATATTTCAGAACAAAATTTAACCTGACCACCGAGCAGGTGATCTCGGCAATCCGGGAAGCGAAAACCAATAGTCCGCTTGAGCTGGAGGAATTCATAGCAAATAAATACGATCTGCCTGAAGACAATCCCGACCGGGGAAACCCGTAACGGGCAGGCATCCTGGGGCATGGTCATGAACAAACAATAAACTTTTTTACAGCGTTTTTCAATGAAAGCTCTTGTATGATGAAAGTGATCAGTGCGGTTTTTATTTTCGGAGCAGATCCTATTCCATTCGAAGACATCACTCATCTGCAGAAAAATTCTCCTGATCTCATCATTTATGCACTTCCAGCCGTGGTATTTATTACGCTGCTGGAAATCTTCGGATCCTGGATCCTTGACAGAAAAAACTACGAAGCAAAAGAAACCATCGGTTCCGTACTGGTTGGAATCGGCAATCTGTTTATAAACCTATTGCTGAAAATCGCCTTATTTTACGGGGCGGTCTGGATCTACAACCTCATTCCCTGGCGTATGGAGTTTAACTGGTGGATGCTCATCCCCTGTTTTATTCTATACGATCTTTGCAGCTATTGGTCGCACCGGATCTCACACTTTCATCGCTTTTTCTGGGCAACGCATGTGGTCCATCACTCCGGTGAACACTTTAACCTGACCGTTTCGTTCCGCCAAAGTTGGGTTCAGCATTTTAAACTGATATTCTTCCTGCCTATTTCACTTCTCGGCTTCCATCCTGTTGTATTTTTTATTGCCAGTCAGCTAAGTGTACTTTACCAGTTTTGGGTACATACCGAAGCAATCAAAAAGCTGCATCCCATCATCGAATATGTCTTTGTAACGCCGTCCCATCATCGTGTTCATCATGGCAAGCAGGACCAGTATCTCGACATGAACTTTGCTGCAACATTCATTATATGGGACCGGCTATTCGGTACTTTTGTTGAAGAGGATGAGAAGCCTGACTATGGGCTGACGACCGGAATTAAAAACAAGATTAACCCGTTCTATCTTAATTTTCACGAGTACTATGACATGATCGAAGATGTGAAGAACGCTCGCGGGTTAAGAAAAAAACTGCATTATTTATTTGGCCGCCCCTCTGAAATCGCCAGAGAAAAAAAACAAAAACTGTAGCAGTGCTCAAACTCCGGACCTCAGTCGTCCGGTATCAGTCCTCCGTCCCAAATCTGAATGACGTACGCTGGCGGTATACATCGCCCGGCCGTAGGATGGTGTTCGGAAAATGCGGAATATTGACGGCGTTAGGGTGATGATGGGTTTCGAGACAAAACCCGCTAAATTTACCATAGATTAGGCCGTCTTTCCCGTTCAGCCCATTGAGAAAGCCACCTGTATATAACTGCACTACCGGTTCCTCGCTGAACGCCTCCACACTAATCCCGGTCTTGTTCGAATATGCCTTCCCAACAAGCCCCCATCGCCCATAACTTTTGTTTAGCTCAAATGCCTGGTCATATCCTGACTCAGTATTCCAGTTGTATCCGATAGCTTTTGGAGAGTTGAAGTCATAAGGCGTACCGGCAACCGGCAAAATGTTCCCTGTGACCACCAGATCGTTACGTTGCTCAAAGTAATTCATGGCCGGGATCTGTAAAATATGGTCGCCAATACTGCTACTATCGCCATGGAGATTGAAATAGGTATGGTTGGTCATGTTCACCGGCGTAAATTGATCTGTCACCGCCTTAATGGTATAGAACAATTCATTATCTTCAGTAAGCTCATAAATAACGGTTGCCCTGAGATTTCCGGGATAACCCTGATCACCATCGGGACTAAACATTGTGAATGTTACAGATCCTCCGTCTTCGTCAACAGAGTTTAGCTCCCAAACTTTCTGACTAAAACTGCCTCCGCCATGAAGCTGATTGTTGCCATCGTTTCTGCTGAGCTGATAAACCGTGCCATCGCACTCGTAGCGGGCATCGCCAATGCGATTAACATATCGCCCAACGACAGCACCAAAATAAGGGTTATTAGCTAAGTACTCTTCCGAGTAGTAGTCTTCAACGCGATCAAATCCCAACGTGACGTCCGTGAGCGTACCATTCCGATCCGGAACCAAAATGGATTGAATGATACATCCGTAATTGCTCACACGTACTTTCATCCCCTTGCTGTTCTCCAGCGTGACCCAGTAAATATCACGATCCTGATGGCAAGCGATAACGTTTGATCTTATTGCTTTCACGTTAAGTTTTCTGCTAAGATAAGACATCGCGGCTTTATTAGTCAAGCATCAGCTTTGCTTTCTTATTTTTGCAGGATGCGTAAACTGAAAATGGATGAATTGAATCGGGTATCGGTAGACGAGTTCAAAACTCAAGAAAAGCTGCCGGTTGTTGTGGTCTTAGACAGCGTAAGGAGCATGCATAATGTCGGATCGATCTTCCGGACATCCGATGGTTTTGCGGTAGAAAAGATCCTTCTGTGCGGCATCACCGGACAGCCGCCGCACAGGGAAATTGAAAAAACGGCTCTCGGCGCCACACAGTCCATCCATTGGGCGTATTTTGAAGAGACTACCGACGCTATTGCAACACTGAAAGCCGATGGTTACACGATCGTTGCCGTAGAACAGGCAGAAAATAGTGTAAGGCTGAACGACTTTGCCACCGCCGGCCGGGAAAAGTATGCTTTAATATTTGGCAATGAGGTCAATGGAGTAAGCGATGAAGCAATGAAAATGATCGATGTGTGTATTGAGATCCCTCAGTTTGGCACAAAGCATTCTTTCAATATCGTCGTGTCGGCAGGTATTGTGCTTTGGGACCTTATGGCTAAATTAAAATTCAAATACTGAGTTATGGCAGGTGAAAATCCTATTGTCAGAAAGCTGCTGATCAAACCGGCTCATCGTGTGTTATTGGTTAATGCACCGGCATCGTATCCGGCCGAACTGGACCCGTTACCACGCGAAACACAGCTCGATCTTACAGCTTATGGTCAGTATGATGTGATACAGCTGTTCGTCAGTAACCGGCAGGAACTGGAACGCGATCTTTCGTGGCTGCAGGATCACCTGAGAGATGACACGATCCTCTGGATCACGTATCCGAAAAAAAATTCCGGGATACCTTCTGACCTTGGAATGATGGAATCATGGGATGAAACGGCTGTTTACGGGTTATCAGGAGTTGCAGCCGCAGCGATCGATCAAACATGGACCGCTCTCAGGTTTCGCCCCTCCGATCAGATCAAAAAATCTGATGTTCGCAATGCGGCGATCTCGAATAACGCCCTCGGAGAGTTTATCGATGTGGTCAACAGGCTGGTTTCCCTTCCCCCTGATCTGAAAGCAGTACTCGAAACGAATCCGCACGCTTTGAATTTTTTTAATGAACTATCTTATACAAATAAGAAGGAGTATGTCACCTGGATCTTAACCGCCAAACAAGCTAAGACCCGCGAAGACAGAGTTAGTAAAACGGTCGGCAAACTACTGAACGGAAAGAAGAATCCTTCTCAGAAGTGACCTTGCAGGCAATTGCAGGTTCCGGGTCAACCTCAGCCTTCCGTCCTCAGATCCCAGACTTCAATAATCAGACGTCAGCCAAACGATTGCTTGAACGCCACAAGAACCTCTAAAAAGACCGCTTTATCCAGTTCAAAAGCCGGCTTGTTCAGCTCCATCGGCTTGCCCTGCTTATAGATTACAGGAAAGAGACGGATAAAGTCCTGCATGGATATTTCATCATGCATCCATGGATATTTCTCATAAATCCCGATCAGTTTCATTTCAAAGAGTTTTTCGGCTAAAGGATCGCTATTCATACCGGTGCTATTGTAATACAAATTTTATAATTAAACAAAAAAGCTTCATTTACGCTTTGGCGAAGTGTTTATGTCCGGAATTAAGAACAATGCCGATTGCCGATGAGCTGCAATCAATGGGTACGCCGCTTCTTAACTACAATTTAATATATTAGCCCTCATGAAAACCACTAAAAACCTAAACTTTAATTACATGAAGAGCAGCCGATTGCTTTTCGCGTCGTTGATGCTTTCCGGAACGCTTGCCGTTGCCCAAACGGCAAAAGATCCGATAGTTGAGCGTATCGTAAAAGAAGCAAATGAGAATTCTCAACTCGAAAGTCTGGCACACGAACTTCTGGATGTCATCGGTCCGCGTCTGGTAGGAACTCCGGAGATGCAGCAGGCCCACAACTGGGCGGTTGATAAGTACAAAGGCTGGGGAATAGCTGCCAGAAACGAGAAATGGGGTGAATGGCGCGGCTGGCAACGAGGAACCTCACACATTGACATGGTATACCCGCGAGTGAAATCGCTCGAAGGCATGCAACTGGCATGGAGCCCGGCAACTTCCGCCAAAGGCATTACTGCCGAAATGGTCATCGTTCCTGATGTAGCAGATTCGCTGGCGTTTCAGAAATGGCTGCCTAGTGTCAAAGGGAAGTTTGTGATGATCTCGATGATGCAGCCGACCGGTCGTCCCGAGTATAATTGGGAAGAGTTCGCAACTGAAGAGTCGCTGGAAAAGATGAAAAAAGAGCGTACCGCTCAAACCGACGCATGGCGTAAACGCATCAGCAAAACCGGCTTCAATAACAGGACTCTGCCGCAGGCACTTGAGAAAGCAGGCGCGGCCGGAGTCGTAGCATCCAACTGGTCTAGCGGCTTTGGCGTCAATAAGATTTTCAGTGCAAGTACGAAGAAGATCCCAACGATCGACCTTTCGCTTGAGGACTACGGGCTTTTATACAGGCTGGTGGAATCGGGCCATAAGCCGCAGATCCGTGTCCGCACAGAGTCAAAAGAGAACGGCGTAGTACCAACCTTCAATACCATCGCAGAAATCAAGGGAACCGAAAAACCGAATGAGTATGTCATCCTTTCAGCTCACTTCGATTCATGGGATGGCGCCACCGGTGCAACCGACAATGGAACCGGTACTATTACCATGATGGAGGCAATGCGTATCCTGAAGAAGATCTATCCTAATCCGAAGCGGACCATACTCGTTGGTCACTGGGGAAGTGAAGAACAGGGACTTAACGGATCCCGTGCCTTTGTGGAGGATCATCCGGAAATAGTGAAAGGGACGCAGGCGGTCTTTAATCAGGACAACGGTACTGGAAGAGTAGTAAACCTTTCCGGTCAGGGATTTTTGCACTCCTATGATTATCTTGGTCGCTGGCTGGCAAAAGTACCTCAGGACATCAGAAAGCATATTGAAACCAACTTCCCCGGCTTGCCAAGCGGCGGTAGTTCCGATTACGCATCATTTGTTGCCGCGGGTGCACCTGCCTTTTCGCTGAGTTCGCTTAGCTGGTCGTACGGAACTTACACCTGGCACACCAACCGTGACACGTATGATAAGATCGTTTTTGACGATGTGCGCAGCAACGCCGTTTTAACCGCTATCCTGGCTTATATGGCAAGTGAAGATCCGGCTAAGACCTCACGTGAACAAGTTATCCTGCCTGTAAATCAAAGAACCGGCGAACAAATGAAATGGCCGTCGCAGCGAAATCCAACCCGGAAAGGCGGATTGGAATAACTCGAAAACCTAATAAATTTTACAACAACCGGAGCCATAGCTCCGGTTGTTTCTTTTTTCTACCTGTTTGTAAACTTCTGCAAAATACCCGGAATAGCTGCGGTGATTGACTGAATTGCCTCCGGAGAAAGTCCGAGTTTGCCGTTTAATCGTTCCCCCACTGTCTTAGAGATCTTTGGTGCAAGCGACCCGGTGTCGGTCACTACCGCTGCACGATGAGACCATGTTTGCTATCCCGCGACCGGTTGCACTGTCTTTTAAACCATCAGCGACACCATTTGCCACTTCCCGATGCACAGCATCTGCATGTTCGGGAGGAATCGCCCCGGCAGCTTTCGGATCGCCGCTCAGTTGCTGCTTCACTAACTGTAATACCTGATCAAACATAACTTTTCGGTTTTTTTTATAAACAGGGCCGGTTCGGCGGGGTTTTTCAATAATCACTGACTGTAACGAAGGTTATCCTATCTTTGCCCCTTAAATTTTCAACAATGAAGCCGATCCTCCGACTATTTGATTTTTCCCAAAAAGTAGATTATAAAGTTGAAGTTCTGGCCGGACTAACAGTGGCAATGACCATGATGCCGGAATCACTTTCTTTTGCGATCCTGGCAGGAATGCCTCCTTTGGTTGGTTTGTATGCGGCTTTCATCATGGGCCTTGTAACAGCGGTCTTCGGCGGACGGCCGGGTTTGATCTCCGGCGGAGCCGGTGCCACTGTGATCGTCCTGATCGCCCTGATGCAATCACACGGTCTTGAATATGTATTTGCCGCCGTGGCTCTGGCAGGCGTCTTTCAGATCCTTGTCGGCATATTCAGGTTAGGGAAATTCGTAAGGCTGGTACCACAGCCGGTGATGTACGGCTTTGTCAATGGCCTGGCCATCATCATTTTCACCGCACAGATTCAGCAGTTTAAAACTACCGAAAACGGCGCACTCACCTGGTTATCCGGAGCTCCGTTATACATTATGGCCGGACTTGTTGCCTTAACCATCGCCATTGTTGTTTTCCTGCCCAGATTCACAAAAGCAATACCTGCATCATTGGTCGCAATTATTTTTGTTTCTCTCATCGTTGCCGGTTTGGCAATAGACACGAAGACGGTAAAGGATATTGCTTCCGTAAGCGGCGGTTTTCCTCCATTCCATATCCCCCAAGTTCCGTTGAACCTAGACACCCTGACCGTAATCTTCCCATATGCGCTTATTATGGCCGGAGTAGGACTAACCGAGGGCCTGCTAACGCTGAACCTTGTAGACGAGATAACGGGAAATAAAGGAAACGGAAACCGCGAAAGCGTCGCTCAGGGCAGTGCAAATATCCTGAACGGCTTTTTCTATGGAATGGGCGGTTGCCCGATGATCGCACAGACGCTCGTCAATCTGTCGTCAGGAGCCCGTGCCCGGTTATCCGGTATTGTTGCGGCCCTTACTATCCTGAGCATTATACTTTTCGCTGCACCGGTTATCGAACGTGTCCCTATTGCAGCCTTGGTGGGCGTCATGATCATGGTGGCCGTCGGAACCTTTGAATGGGTTAGCCTGAGGATCATCAACAAAATGCCAAAGCACGACATTTTCGTTGGTATTCTGGTAGCTATTATAACCGTCTGGCTTCATAACCTCGCCCTTGCCGTTCTGATCGGTGTGGTGATCTCCGCTTTGGTTTTCTCGTGGGAAAGCGCTAAAAGGATACGTGCCAGGAAATACGTCGACGAAAAAGGCGTCAAGCATTATGAAATTTTTGGCCCCCTGTTCTTTGCATCTGTAACACCATTTACCGAAAAATTTGATGTATTAAATGACCCGGAAGAAGTGATCATCGACTTCAGGGAAAGTCGCGTAGCTGATATGTCGGCGATCGAAGCACTGAATAAATTGACCGACCGGTATCAAAGCGCCGGCAAAAAGCTTCACCTGAAACACCTGAGCCCGGATTGCCGGCTTTTGCTCAAGAATGCAGACGCCATCATTGACGTAAACATTCTGGAAGATCCCACCTACCGGATCGCGACGGAAAAAACGTAAGCTCCCTTATGCAATCAAAAATCGATTATACCTGTTAATAAAAAGCGCCGGAATTGTGATGAGTGATCGATAAAATTGGTAAATTGATTTATGACTTAAGCACCTGAAAGCTGGTTCATCTCTTTCAGGGTAATTCAATAATTATGGCCAGGGAAGTCAGGATTACTAAAGGCTTGGAAAGTATGGGTCCTTTACGTGCCGATGTTCAGGGATCTGTACATAAGGGAAAGCGTACAAGCGATATGGTTACCGCCATAAAGCTCCTTCCCGTTACGATAAAGCCACACAGTGCTGATTTCAAAAAATTTCAAACTGCGGCCGAAAGCCTCAGAGACCTAAATCTTGAGCCCAATGCCAACCTGGCCAGAGTACTGAACTACGGGGTTTCCGAGATCGGCTCGCACCCTTTTATCGAAGCCGAGTTCATTGAAGGTCCCGATCTCGGTGAACTACTTGAACCGCCCCATGAAAAGATCTTCACGTTACTTGAAGTTGTAAAAGTTGCCGACCATCTTGCAAATGCAATAGCCCAAACCCATCGTCATAATCTGTTACACGGCAGCATTAAGCTGTCCAATGTAAAATTCAATATAAAAACGGCAGACTACGTCCTGGTGGGGTTTGGCCTGTCGGCACTCACGTCGCAGCAACGATCGGGCTTGAAACCGCCGGAAGATTCTTGTATAGCTCCGGAGCAGGCTGAGGGGCAGTTGCTGCAACAGTCGGATATCTACAGCTACGGCGTTATCCTGTACGAACTTCTGACCGGGGTTCAGCCGTTTTTAGTGCCTCCCGCCCTCCCGTTACTGATTGAAACCCGGCAGGAGAATCTTCCGGCCGGTTGGTCGCATGAGCAACGGGAGAGGGAAATGCAGATACCTGAATGGTTACTTGAGATCATCATCCGCTGTTTGCAGCCCGTTCCCGAAGAACGGTTTGCGAACGGGAACGAATTGCAGGAGGCACTTGTCAGGCACAGCCTATCAGCATTTGAATATCGGGATGATAGCGCAGGAACTGGTGTTGTTCTGCAGAATGAGGTGGAACGGTTGCGCTCATTAGTTATTCAGACACAGGAAAACTCCTCTGTAAAGGAGGTGGAAATGGCCCGCTTAAAAGCCATTCTTAATCATAAGGAAGAGCAGCTAAGCGGTCTGAAATACCAGATGGGCAACATCGTGCCGGAACGTTCGGGCGTGACCATCTCCAAACCGGCACTCTTTTCCCTGATTGTAATAATTGTGTGCTTAGGATCACTTGCAGCATACTTCCTCTTTGAGGAAAAAGACAGGCAAAACAGCCTGACGGCCTATACAGACTCGCCGCCGGACCCTGACAGCAGCACCGCCAACGCGATGCTGCAAGCATCGACCGACAGCAATCTGTTTGATGCGGGCAATGTTATGGGCAACAACCCAGGAAAAAACGAAAGTCGTGACCCGGCCCCTGCGGAATCTGAAAAAAGAGTAATTGAAGAAGGAAAACGTGCCGTTGAAGAAGAAAAACCTGTACTTTCAAAAAGTGCAACGGCTACAAAGAAGGACCCGCGCCCTTCCCGCCCGAGGCAGAACAACGAGAGACAGGAAGAACGGGAGCCGGCTTATGAGCATCCTCCAGCAAGAATAAAATATACTTTAGGAAGTTCACAGGCAAATTTCTACGGGCGGCCGGACGAAGAGTCGCGGTTGAATTTAGTACTAGTTCCATCTGATAACTCTGAACTCGTCGCGTTAGAAGACAGTAACGGATTTATCTATGTTTCTTTTTTCGACACGCAGGGAAAAATGGTCCGCGGATGGCTCAGGAAACAGGACCTCCGCAGGTTAAACTGATATAACGGGTGCTAGCCTCCGTCATCGTCTTCATCTTCATCACCGTTGTCTCCGCCATTTCCGTTACCATTTCCGTTACCGTTGTTTCGGGTCTGAAATTGATGCTGGCTTCCATATATTACGCGGTTTTCGGTAACAGCATATGCCCGGAGGTAGTAGACCGTGTTAGGTTTCAGGCGCCTGATATCGCTGCTAAAGATCCCGGCGCCACTGCCGTCGCGCGACCTGTCGTTACTGATATCGGGGTCCGGGCTTGTACTCCAGCAAACACCTCGTTCTGTTATTCTGCTATTAATGGCTACAATTGAACCGCCGCTCTTTGCTGAGTTTCTGTTAACTCCCGTAACAGGCAGGGTACTTACCGAGACGTTACT
>DASWXL010000064.1:0-23284 GCA_036405495.1 Sphingobacteriaceae bacterium
CCTGAAACTTCGGTTTAAGGGCAGGGAAGGAAAGCCGCAGTTAGCACACACGTTGAACGGCAGTGCACTGGCGCTGCCCCGGATCGTGGCAACGCTGCTGGAAAATAATCAGACCCCGCAGGGTATCCGTATTCCGAAAGCGCTGGTGCCTTATACAGGCTTTGAGTACATCAATTAATAATCGCTTCACAGCTTATGATAAAAAAGCCGGTCGGTATATGCCGACCGGCTTTTTTCTGATCAGGAATGTCGCCTCCGGGCATTCAGAATGGCGCCATAAACATTTTATGCCGCCAGGCATTCTATGAACATTAAGGCAGGTTTTCTGAAGATGCGTGGAATTCGATATCGGGAAAATCGCTTTTTGCGAGGTTAATGGCCCACTCGCTATCGCCCAGGTATACCACGTTTCCGCTTTTGTCGTACGCAATATTTGAAGCTCTCCGGCGCACCAGATCGTCAAGTACTTTTTTATCTGATGCCACGGCCCAACTGGACCGGGAGAACGACAATGGGCGGAAATGACATTTAGCGCCATATTCCTTTTCCAGGCGGAAGGCGATGACTTCGAACTGAAGTTCTCCTACCGTTCCGATGATCTTGCGGTTTCCGGGCTGCTGGATAAAAAGCTGCGCTACACCTTCGTCGGTTAGCTGCTCCAAACCTTTTTCCAATTGCTTGGTCCGCATCGGGTCACGGTTCTCTACTTCTTTGAATATTTCAGGGGAAAAACGCGGAATGCCCTTGAACTGCAGCTTCTCACCTTCGGTCAGCGTGTCGCCTATCTTGAAGTTGCCGCTGTCATACAGGCCTACCACATCGCCGGGCCAGGCCTCCTCCACGAGGCTTTTTTCATTGGCCATAAAATCCATCGGATTTGAGAACTTCAGTTTCTTATCCAGGCGGGTATGGTAGTAGAACTTATTCCGCTCAAACTTTCCGGAGCAGATGCGCAGGAAGGCGATGCGGTCCCGATGGTTTGGATCGAGATTCGCATGTATCTTGAAAACGAAGCCTGAGAATGGCTTTTCGGTTGCCTTAACTTCCCGTTGAACCGCTTCACGGCTTTTTGGGTTTGGTGCAATGTCGATAAAAGTATCGAGTAACTCCCGGATTCCGAAGTTATTGATGGCACTGCCAAAAAAAACAGGTGCAAGGAGGCCTTCCAGATATAATTCTTTGTCGAAATCACCGTAAATGCCCTCGATCAGCTCGAGGTCTTCCCGCAGCTTTGCAACCGGCTTGTCGCCCAGATGCTCGTTGAGGGTCTGATCGCCAAGGTCGCTGATCTTTACAACCGACTCAGCAATTTTCGATTTACTGGCTTCAAAGAGGTTCAGTTCGCCATGGTACCGGTTATACACCCCCTGGAAAGTATATCCCTGACCAATGGGCCACGAAAGCGGGCAAAGACTTATGCTAAGCTTGTTCTCGATCTCATCGAGCAGGTCGAATGCGTCCTTCCCTTCACGGTCGAGTTTGTTGATGAAGATGATCACCGGCGTGTTTCTCATCCGGCATACCGCCATCAGCTTTTCCGTCTGTTCCTCAACCCCTTTAACGCTGTCAACTACCAGGATGACACTGTCTACCGCTGAAAGCGTCCGGTAAGTATCCTCGGCAAAGTCTTTGTGACCCGGGGTATCCAGAATGTTTATCCGCTTGCCTTTGTACTCGAACCCCATAACGGAGGTAGCAACCGAGATACCCCGCTGCTTTTCAATTTCCATGAAGTCGGATGTGGTATTCTGGTTCGCTTTGTTGCGCTTTACGGCACCGGCGGTATTGATGGCCCCGCCGAAAAGCAAAAACTTTTCGGTAAGCGTGGTTTTCCCGGCATCGGGGTGACTGATAATGGCAAATGTTTTCCGTTTTTCTATTTCCGGATGAGTATCCATAATGTATTCTTAAGCAACCTAAAGTCGCGATATGTTTGAACTGTTAAATTGAAGAATTTCATCGCTAAGAGGCTGTAAGGCACTGCCTATAACCGTTTTTCTTCAGGGCTGCAAATATAGGTTAAATTGGGGCAAGCTCCGCTCTGTATGCCAAAAAATAGCTATTTTAGCGCACTTATGCCTGATATTATACAGCTATTACCAGATGCGGTAGCAAACCAGATTGCGGCGGGAGAAGTAGTGCAGCGACCGGCTTCGGCTGTGAAGGAACTGATCGAGAACTCCATTGATGCCGGAGCGGATAAAGTGCAGCTGATCATCAAAGACGCAGGTAAATCCCTCATCCAGGTGATCGATAACGGGTGCGGTATGACGATTACCGATGCGCGCATGTGCTTTGAGCGGCATGCAACCTCAAAGATCAGGAAGGCGGATGATCTGTTTGCTATTCGTACGATGGGATTCCGGGGCGAAGCAATGGCTTCCATAGCGGCGATCGCGCAGGTAGAACTGCGTACGCGAAGGCACGAGGACGAGCTGGGCACCTGCCTGCAGATCGAGGGGTCGGAAGTGGTTAAACAGGAGCCGGTATCATGCTCTGCCGGAACCAGTATCAGCGTTAAGAATCTATTCTATAACACCCCTGCGAGGCGTAACTTCTTAAAGGGTAACCCGGTTGAGATGCGCCACATCATCGATGAGTTTCAACGCGTGGCATTAGCACATCCTGAGATATTTTTTACTCTTCATCACGATGGCAGTGAACTTTTCCATTTGCCTCCCGGCAGCTTAAAACAGCGCATCGTCCATCTGTTCGGCAATGCGTACAATCAGAAGCTCGTTCCTGTTGAGGAAGAAACCACGATCATTCATTTGAAAGGGTATGTCGGGAAGCCGGAGTTTGCCAAAAAAACCCGGGGTGAGCAGTTTTTCTTTGTAAACAACCGGTTCATCAAAGACCCGTATCTGAACCATGCGGTGCTGACGGCGTATGACGAACTGCTGGCGGCAGACAGTTATCCGCTATATGTATTATTCATTGAGATCGACCCGTCAAAGATCGACATCAACGTCCATCCTACAAAAACGGAGATCAAATACCAGGATGAAAGGGCGATCTACGCCATCATCCGCTCGGCCGTAAAACGCTCTCTGGGCCGGTATAATATTACACCTACACTTGACTTTAACCAGGAAACGGGCTTCAGCAATATGATCACGCAAAAGGCACAGGAAGATATTGTGCCTCCTCAGATCGCGTTCAACCCCGACTTTAATCCTTTTAATTCGGAAGGAAAGAAAGAACGGGAGATCCCTTACCTGCGCAATATCGGTGAGCAGCCGCGGGAGGCGATCAGGAACTGGGGCTCCTTGTATGATATCGTGGAAACACCCACTCACAGGCAGGAGACTTTAGGCCTTGATCAATCACAGCCGGAACTGCGGATCGCCGACCAGCCGGTTCAGAAAACGGGCGATCGGCAGATATTCCAGCTTCACAACCGGTATATCATTTCCCAGATCAAGTCGGGCTTTATGCTCATCGATCAGTCGGCGGCTCATGAGCGCATTCTTTATGAACGTTTCTTACAGCAGCTGGAAAACCACAAAGGAGCGAGCCAGTCGAGTTTATTTCCGCAAACGGTAACGCTGTCGGCCGTAGATTTTGAACTTGTAAAAGAGCTCCTGCCGGATATTCAGGCGCTTGGTTTTCAGATCCGGGAATTTGGCAGGAATGCGGTGGTGATTGAAGGGATTCCGGCAGATATCGGCTCCAATATCAGCGAAACGGAGGTTTTGGAACATCTGATAGAAGGATTTAAAAACAACCACGCGTTGCTGAAGTTAAATAAACGCGATAATCTGGCGAGAACGCTGGCGCGGAATGCGGCCTTAAAGGCCGGGACTGCCCTCTCGGCCGAAGAGATGAATCAGATGATTGATGAGTTGTTTGCATGTCAGACGCCAAATATTTCACTCAGCAATAAACCTGTTATCGTTACTTTTACACTCGAGGAGCTCTTACAGAGGTTCGAAAAATTTTAATTTGTTAAATAAATAAACCGGATGGGGCCATTTTCAAATACTCCTGTTGTTGTAAAAAATTTACTCATTATCAACATCATCTTTTTTATTGCCACAGCGGTTTTCGAAAGCAAGGGAGTTCAGTTAACCTCACTTTTGGGTGTCTACTATATCGATTCGCCAAATTTTAACGTATGGCAGCTGATCACCTACATGTTCATGCACGGGGGCTTCGCCCATATCCTGTTCAACATGTTTGCGCTATTCTCATTCGGCAGTGTGCTGGAGCATCTGATGGGCCCTAAGCGGTTCCTGAATTTTTATCTGATTACCGGCCTCGGAGCGCTGGCCTTACAGTTTCTGGTCCAGGCAATTGAAATGTATGGTATCACCGGACATGTTTATAATCCGGGTTCTTTTACCATCAATGCGTCCAGTATTTCGTATAATCAGCAGCTCATCAGCGAAAGTCAGGCCTCCAAGATCCTCAGCATATACCTTACTCCTATGGTAGGAGCCTCCGGAGCGATTTTCGGTCTGCTGATCGCTTTTGGCATGCTTTTTCCGAATGCAGAGTTAATGATCTTGTTTATACCGGTGCCGGTGAAAGCAAAATACATTATTCCAATCTATATTGTACTTGAACTTGTTCTAGGAGTAGCGCAGTTTGCCGGAGATTCGGTTGCGCACTTTGCCCATCTGGGCGGAGCACTTTTTGGTTTTATCTTAATCAAGCTTTGGGGAATAAGACGTCCCGGAGGTTTTATATGAGTATTGTCAATGAATTGAAGTTTAAGATGTTCCGATCCGGGAGCCGGATGTATCTGTTCATTGGGATCAATATCCTGATATTTTTGATCATTGGTATAACAGGTACCTTTCAAAAGCTCTTTACCGGAACTACGACTGCTGCCGACTGGATGGAGCAACAGCTCGCCATGCCGGCATTTTTACCCGAATTACCCTATAGGATCTGGACGGTAGTGACGTATATGTTCAGTCACCGCGACCTATTCCACATCGTTTTCAATCTGCTCTGGCTGTACTGGATGGGAAGGATCTTTGAAGATTTCCTGAATAAGCGTCAGTTCACCTTTACCTATTTTGCCGGCGGTCTTGCCGGGGCGCTGTTCTTTATTCTGGCCTATAATGTGTTTCCGGTTTTCAGCGTCGTCCTGCCATATTCCAGCCTCATTGGCGCATCGGCGAGCGTCATGGCGATTGTCGTAGCGACGGCCACCTTATTGCCCGATTACAGCATTAACCTGTTGTTTTTTGGGTCGGTGCGGCTGAAGTATCTGGCTGTTGTGTATGTATTGCTTGACATTATCGCCGTAGCAGGGAAAAATCCGGGCGGTAGTTTTGCTCACCTGGGTGGTGCAGCCTTGGGTTATATTTACATTGTTCAGTTAAGAAGGGGGAACGATTGGAGCAAGCTCTTTCATCGTAAGCCTAAGCTCAGGCCGATCAGAAATGAAGCAGCGAGTATTCGAAGACCGGCCTCCGAACTTCCGGATCAGGATGTAATTGATGAGATTTTAGATAAGATATCCCGCTCGGGTTACGACAGCCTTACAAAAGCCGAAAAAGAACAGCTGTTCAGAGCGAGCAACAAAAAAGAATGATCCGGAGAAAGAAAAAGAAAAAGATCGGTTTTTTAAGTAAAATCATGCTGGCTTCGAATATCGCGGCCGCGGTCGTTTTACTGCTAAGTTATCTGGCATCGGTGACCGATCCGAAGTCGTTCTGGCCGATCGCTTTTGTAGGACTGGCCTATCCGTTCATTCTTGGCGTCAATGTATTGTTTGCGATCTATTATCTGATCCGGAAGCCCCTGTTTGCGCTGATCCCGGTCGCGGCCATTCTCCTGGGATGGAAGTTCCTGACCAGTTATATCGGTTTCCGTGAAACCACCGCGATCGAAGTTCCGAAGTCGTCCGGCAATTTCTTACGGGTTATGACGTACAACGTGCATAGCTTTAAGCAGTTCGGTAATAAGAATGATGCTTTTACCAAGGATCAGATCCTGAACATTATCAGAAAAGAACAACCGGACGTGATCTGCTTTCAGGAGTTTTTTTCACGACGGAAGGGTGAGTATAACTTCCGGCGGTTGGTGAAAGAAGTCCTGGATACAGAACACTATTATTTCGTTCCGGCGATGGACAATGATTACGAAGCTATGGGCCTTGCCATCTTTACGAAGCTGCCCGTACGGGATAAAGGCCATATCCGCTTCGATAATAGCCGCGGAGGCAATGAAGCCATTTTTCTGGACGTTGAATTCAAAAAGAAACCGGTAAGGATCTATAATGTACATTTCCAGTCGATCAGCTTTCAGCCGGAGGACTATTCTTATCTGAAAGACGCCACACAAAATATCGAGCCGGATGTTGCATCGTCAAAGAGGATCGGGAGGCGGTTAAAGCAGGCTTTCGTAAAAAGGAGCGACCAGGTAAAAGTGCTCAAAGAGCATACGGAAACCTGCAAAACGCCTTTTGTCGTTGCGGGCGACTTCAATGATACGCCGATCTCGTATACCGTCAATTACATGATGGAAGATCTGACCAACTGCTTTCGGAAAAAGGGAAGCGGTTTTGGGATAACCTACAACGGCGATTTTCCTAACTTTCAGATCGATTATATTTTAGCTTCGGATCACTTCGATGTGAAGAATTACCGGATCGTAAAGAAAAAGCTTTCTGACCATTATGCGGTGAGAAGCGACATTGAATTGAAATCAACCAATGATCCCCCTGCAGGGAAGGAATAAACTGTTCTATATGGATAATAATTTACTTATTTACAACACACTCACGCGAAAGAAAGAGCACTTCGAGCCAATAAACGATCCATTTGTCGGCATGTATGTGTGCGGGCCTACCGTGTACAGTGACGTCCATCTGGGAAATTGCCGGACCTTCGTCTCGTTCGACCTGATCTACCGTTATCTGTTGCATTTAGGGTTTAAAGTGCGCTATGTCCGTAACATTACCGATGCCGGGCATCTGGAAGGCGACCGTGATGAGGGTGACGACAAATTTTCCAAAAAAGCACGCCTGGAGCAGTTGGAACCCATGGAAATTGTTCAGAGATACACGCTGGGCTTCCACGATGTAATGCGGCTTTTCAATACGCTGCCACCGAGCATTGAGCCTACGGCAACCGGCCATATTTCTGAGCAGATCCAGATGGTACAGCAGATCGTCGACAACGGCTATGCTTATGAAGTAAACGGTACGGTCTATTTTGATGTAGAAAAATACAGCCAGGAACATAATTATACGATCCTCACAAATCGCCTCCTGGAAGACCTGATGGCCAATACCCGTGAACTGGGCGGGCAGGATGAAAAGCGGGGGCGCCTCGATTTTGCCTTATGGATCAAAGCCAAGCCTGAGCATATCATGCGATGGCCGTCACCATGGGGCGTCGGTTTTCCCGGATGGCATATTGAGTGTTCGGCCATGAGCAGCAAGTACCTGGGGGAAGCGTTTGATATACATGGCGGCGGGATGGATCTGGCAGCAACACATCATACCAATGAAATCGCACAATCGCAGGCCTGTCATCATACTCATCCGGTGAAGTACTGGATGCACACCAACATGCTTACTGT
The DNA here is from genome assembly GCA_036405495.1 of Sphingobacteriaceae bacterium. Taxonomy (GTDB): domain Bacteria; phylum Bacteroidota; class Bacteroidia; order Sphingobacteriales; family Sphingobacteriaceae; genus DASWTL01. The sequence goes on from DASWXL010000064.1 coordinate 7,543, forward strand.
AAACGGTACCCGGATGTCGAAATCGGCGGGAAACGGTTTTTTGCCGTTGGAGCTTTTTACCGGCGAGCATCCGCTGCTGAATAAAGGATATTCGCCAATGACGGTCCGGTTCTTCATGTTGCAGGCGCATTACCGCAGTACGCTGGATTTTTCAAATGACGCTTTGGAAGCATCAGATAAAGGATTTAAACGGCTGATGAACGCCATTCAGCTGCTGGATAAGCTGAAAGTATCGGATAAGAGCGATTTCGACCTGGCCGGAATAAGGCAACGCTGTTACGATGCAATGAACGATGACTTTAACAGTCCGGTTTTAATTGCCGAACTTTTTGAAGTGGTACGGATAATCAACAGCGTCTATGACGGTCATTCGGCCATCACAGCAGGTGATCTCGAACTGCTGAAAAAAATGATACAGGACTTCGTTTTTGATGTACTCGGACTGAAAGAAGAGGTCGCCGAAACGGAGAATCTTTCACAGGTGGTCGATTTTATTATCAACCTCCGGCTGGAAGCCAAGGCCAATAAAGACTACGTTACTTCAGATAAGATCCGGATTGGCTTACAGGAGCTGGGCATCCAGCTGAAAGACAGCAAGGAGGGTACCACCTGGAGTAAGATCTAAGTAATTGCCAAAAGGCTTTCGGGTTTCCGAAAGCCTTTTTAGCTACAAAGAGTTGTAATAATGGATCAGCGTGGTCAGATCGCCTTCTTCCTTCAGGTTCAGTTTCTCAGAGCGGATATAGCTTTCTAGTTTATCTGTTCGGTCTTTTAAAGCCTTTAAGATCGCTTTTTTATCCTTTCTGACCTTCTCCGGTTGGTTATTGCGTGCCAGGTAGTAAGTCTCGATCAGATCGAATCTTTTTGTAGAACTGGCTGAGTTGTATTCCCGGATTTCGGTGATCTTCTTAGATGTCTTTTTCAATAGTTTGACGCCCCCATCGTTTAATACCTGGTAGAACGATTGGCTGGTGTGATTATCCACAGCATTGAATCCATTACGGAACAACATGGAAGGCTCACCGTTCAGTTTAAATTCGGACACCGGATCAACAAAGTTGAGCGCACTCCCGTCCGTATTTTTAAAGATCAGTTCATCCGCCACCAAGTCATACTTGAGATCGATATCCGAAAATGTCTGGCCGTTGCCCAGTTTCACTACGCCTTTGGTCCAGTCTGCATGTAAATACGGGCTACCCTCAACATGTGTATACCGGGTCTCGAAAACTGGTTTTCCGTGAATGTCTTGCAGGAACTGTGCGCTTGCCGAAGAACCAGAAAAGCAGGCAGAAGCAAACAACAAGGCAGAAAATAGTTTTTTCATAATTAATGAGTTAATTTATAGGTCTAATTTAACATGAAAAAGTAAAGTTCTTGACTTTCAATGTTAAGAAGATAAATTTGCCGACACATTATACAATGCTGAAAAGATTAAATTTGGTTGTTATTGCCGTTTTGCTTGCTTCTCCGTCCGTTTTGGCCCAAACATACCCTCCCGACATCCAGTCGCTCATTTCTGCTGAAAATTACTTTGCCGGTTTATCAGTCGGAAAAGGAGTAAAGAAGGCGTTTCTTCGCGTAAGCGATAAGAACACCATCGTTTTCAGGCCCGGTCCGGTTTCGGCCAAAGAGTTCTACTCCAAAGCAGAAGAAGACAGCACTTATTTATATTGGTATCCCAGTTTTGCCCGGATCGCGAAAAGTGGCGACTGGGGTTTTACCTCTGGTCCCTTTGTCGTTAAACCATCCGCACAGAGCGCGAAGGAAGGTTACGGCCAGTACTGTTCCGTGTGGAAGAGGAACGCGAAGGGCGTGTGGAAACTGGCCATCGATATAGGCATTACTCATTCGAAACCCGGAAGCGAGCCTAAACTCGATTTTGCAAGCCCTGACGAAGAGAAGTTTTTTAAACAGCGGTCTCCCAACCGTTTGCAGCAGCGGGAAGATATTGTAAAGTCGACCGACGACCTTTTTGGTACGTCTTTGCGGGTAGTAGGAAACAAAGCTTACGATGAGTACGGAAGCGATGATATTCATTTTTTGTTTCCCGGCTCTCAACCGGTTATCGGCACGCAAAAGGTGCAGGAGTTTCTCAATAAGGAACGTATCAAGATAAATACCACGCATACGGCGGGCGACCGTGCCTACAGCGGTGAGTTAGCGTATACATATGGAACGGCTCATGCCACACAGAAAGGGCTGATCAGGATCTATAACTATGTGCGGATCTGGGAGCTGCAGGAAGGTAAGTGGAATGTGCTGTTTGAAGTTTACGCACCTGATCCTTCTGCAAGCCTGAAAGAAGAGTATACGGAAGGGAATAAATAAGCGTCTTCGCTATACAAGGGTAAGGTTTGGTTCGGTGATCCTACGTCTTTTATCGTAGGATCACCGAACCAGAAGTTAAGATGACCTGTTGTGAGTTGCTATTTGTAGATAAAGACCTCTATCTTACCATCTTTAGTTACGGTGCCGCGGTACATGCCGGCAGTATTGAAGGGCATGGCTGCATTTCCGTTTCTATCAAGAGCGATCAGGCCGCCATCGCCGCCTAATTGCGGCACCTTTTTCATGATCAGCTCGTTGGTGGCTTCCTCTACAGATAAGCCCTTATAATCCATTAACGCGGCTACGTCGTAGGCTACTACATTTCGGATAAAAAACTCTCCCCAGCCGGTGCATGAAACCGCCACAGTTTTGTTTGCATAGGTTCCTGAACCGATAATGGGGGCATCCCCTACGCGGCCGTATTTTTTATTGGTCATCCCGCCGGTCGAGGTGGCGGCGGCCAGATTGCCCGCGTTATCAAGTGCTACCGCGCCAACGGTTCCGAATTTGTTATCACGATTTTCGATACCCAGTTTCATGCCTTTCTTGCTGCCATGATCAAGAACCGCCCTGGTGGAATCCGCTTTCTTTGCCCGTTGCAGGCCATTCCATCTTTCCTGAGTCCAGAAGTACCTGGGATCTACGATTTCCAGACCGGCCTGTTTTGCGAATTTTTCGGCGCCGGCACCCACCATCATGACATGCTCTGATTTTTCCATTACTGCCCTTGCAGCAGAGATCGGATTGCGGACGGTAGTGACGCCTGCCACCGAGCCTGCGGCAAGTGTGCTGCCGTCCATAATGGCGGCATCCAGTTCATTGCGGCCTTCATTGGTGAAAACCGCCCCTTTTCCGGCATTAAAAAGGGGCGAGTCTTCCATGACCCTTACCGTCGCTTCAACGGCATCCAGGCTGCTTTTACCTGATTGCAGTAGATCATAACCGGTTTTAAGTGCTTCCGCAAGTTTCTCCCGGTAGGCTTTTTCCTTTTCGGGAGTCATGTTCGATTTGAGAATTGTTCCGGCTCCGCCATGGATCACCAGCACGTAGTTGCCCTGAGATCGCGATTGAGCGTTAGTGATGCCCCCTGCTGTTCCAAGGACGGCAAGAAGGAGAATAGTTAGCTTCAGTTTCATTGTTTTAGTTTTGGATGAGGCTAAATTTAGCACTTATCCCGAAATGAAGAGAGGCTCGTTAAAACAGATTACGAATAAGGCTTTCGGTGGTGATGCCTTCGGCTTCAGCTTTGTAGTTACGAACTATCCGATGGCGCAGAATTGCTTCGGCCACGGCCTGAACGTCTTCGCGGTCCGGAGAGTACTTTCCGGAAATAGCGGCATGGCACTTCGCGCCGAGAACTAAGAATTGCGATGCCCTGGGGCCGGCTCCCCAGCTTAAGAAGTTGTTTACTTCGGTAGTAGCTCCACTGGTTCCGGGGCGGGTTTTCGAAGCGAGAGAAACAGCGTATTCCAAAACGTTGTCGGCAATTGGGATATTCCTGATGAGTTGCTGAAAGTAAATGATCTGGTTGCTGGTCAATATTTTCCTCAGTTCCGTTTTTGCGTTTGTTGTGGTATTTCTCACCACCTGCAGTTCCTCCTGAAAAGAAGGGTAGGTCAGCGCAATGTTGAACATAAACCGGTCGAGCTGGGCTTCAGGCAACGGATACGTACCTTCCTGCTCGATGGGGTTCTGTGTTGCGAGCACAAAAAACGGCTTTGGCAGGGGATGGTTCTGTCCGTTTACTGTGACCATTTTTTCCTGCATGGCCTCCAGTAATGCGGCCTGAGTTTTGGGTGGTGTCCGGTTTATCTCATCCGCCAGAATAATATTCGAGAAGATCGGGCCCTGTATGAACTTAAAAGAACGGTCTTCACCGAAGATCTCGGCGCCAATAATATCAGAGGGCATCAGATCGGGGGTGAACTGGATCCTGTTATAAGTGAGATCCAGAACCTGCGCCACGGTTTGAACAAGCAAGGTTTTCGCTAATCCGGGTACGCCAACCAGTAAACAATGTCCGTTACAGAAAATTGATATCAGAACTGACTTAACTACTTCATCCTGTCCGATAATGACTTTTCCTATTTCGGACCTGATGTCCTGGTAAGATGTGCTGAGGGCGTTTACCGCCTCAACTTCCGAACTAAACGTTTGGCTCATGCAGTTTATTTAGATTGTGCGGTATCCCAGGCTTTCAGTGACTCGCAGCTTAAAAACTCATCATCGATACGAATGTATGTTTCCTTTCTGCGCTTTTCGAACCACTCACTCACTGTCCGGTTGATTTTATCGTCGAAAGCGGCTTCCTTAAGCTTTGGAAAATCCTGATCGAAGTTTGCCTGATGCGGCCCGGTCTTCGACTTCAGATACAAGAACCGATAACCCTGCTGTCCTGTTTGCGATGTGAAGATTTCCGGTTTGGAATATTCACCGACCTGCATGGTATCGAGGGTCAGGAAAACTGCTGCTTCAAGTTTGTCCGTAGGGATATAGGTGGTTCTGCTTTGAACATTTTCAGCGTTTAACATCATACCACCGTTGTACTTCGTTTCATTGTTATCCGAATACAGGGAAGCGGCAGTTGAGAAGTCCAGCTTCTTATCAACTACTTTGTTGTAAATGCTATCGATGTGTTCTCTTGCACGGGTCAGACTTGCTCCGGTTGGTTCGGTTTTGATCAGGATGTGCTGAACCCTTACCTGCTCGCCGCGTCTGTCAAGAACTTTCAGTACGTGGAATCCGAATTCCGTTTCGAACACCGGAGATAATTCTCCCGGTTTCAGCTTAAACGCCATGGCGGTAAACTCTTTGGCCATTACGGTCCGGTCAAAGAAACCCAGATCGCCCCCTTCAGAGGCAGACCCCGGATCCTGCGAATACAGCCGGGCCAGGGTTGAAAAATCTTCACCGCCTTTGATCCGTAATCTTAGAGCTTCCGCCTTATCCTGGAAAGACTCCTTTTCTGCTTTGGTGAGCTTCGGGTAAACAACGATCTCGCCGACTTCTACTTCGGTATTGTAATAGGGAAGGCTGTCTTTGGGGATGGATTCAAAAAAGCGGCGAACTTCCAGCGGAGTGATGCCAACATTTTCGGTGATGGTGCCCTGCATCTTCTGTGCGATCAGCATTTCACGAATATCGGGGCGCATTTCTTCTTTATATTGAAGGACAGACCGGTTCAGGAACTGTTCAAGCCGTTCCTGTCCGCCGGCACGCGACATCATCACCCGTAAACGACGGTCGATCTCGCTGTCAACCTGATCCTCGGTTACGGTCACAGAATCGACAACAGCCTGCTGGGCCAATAGCTTTTGTGAAAGTACCTGCTGTAATATCTGGCATTTGATGTTCTCGTCCGCTGGGTTACCCTGGGCCAGATACTGCGCATATTGCATGTCTACGTCGGATTGTAAAATAATGGTATTACCTACTACCGCTGCTATTTTATCAAGTGTCTTTTTCTGTTGTGCGTTCCCGGCAGTACCAATAAAAAGAAGTGCTGCCATGAGCAGCCCTAAGAATTTTGTCATTTTAAATACCTGTTAAATCCCTGTTGGGTTAAAAATCTCCCAAAAATATCAGATTAATTTGTTAATCAGTTAACTTTAGAAAAAACCTGTTTTTACCTTTCTAAACGTAAAGCTTACGAAGTTAGTCTTATTTAGATCACTGAAGTTTGATTTAACGATTTTTAACAGAAGTACTTACTTTTGCAGCAATGGAAGAACTGCTTGCCCATGACCCGGGCGCTTTGCGCATGCTGATGACCGAAGATCTGTATCTGTTGCCGGAAAACGAACCGTCGCCGGCAAAGGTTCCGGCGTTACCTGCCCCAAAGGCCGCCGAACCTAAGACCGAACCCGAAGTGTTTTCTTACCTGGGCGAGAACAATAAGTATTTTCTGATCCTGGTGGACGACAAAAAACACCAGCATCTGAATACGCCTGATCGCGAATCGTTATTAAAGATCCTTCAGGCCAAGGGTCTGGAGCTGCGGGATGTGGCGATCCTGAATGTTGACCGTCATCCCGGTACACGTTTTGATCGTTTGAAAGACTTCTTCGTTCCGTCGAGGATCGTCTTTTTTGGAATGCCCGCGCAGTCGTTCGGTTTGCCGCAGATCAGTTCGAACCTACCGGAAAAACATGAAGGAGTGAAACTGCTCACCACCTTCAGCTTCGAGGAAATGCAGGGCGATGTCGAGAAGAAGAAAGCGTTCTGGAACGTAATGAAGAATTTTTAAGATGAGAGAACTGGTATTCGCAACCAATAACCGGCATAAACTGGAAGAAGTTCAGGCCCTTGTCGGATCGGCGTTTGAATTGAAGAGCCTGGAAGATATCGGTTGTTCTGAAGATATAGCTGAAACGGGATCGACCTTCAGGGAAAATGCGGCCATCAAAAGCCGGTACATTTCTGACGAGTACGGACTTAATTGCTTCGGCGATGATTCGGGGCTGGAGATCGACGCCCTTAACGGTGAGCCGGGCGTTTATTCGGCGCGATATTCCGGATCCAGAGACATGCAGGAGAATATTGAGCTCGTTCTAAGGAAGCTGGGCGACAATGCGAACCGGAAAGCACGTTTCAGGACCGTGATCTCGCTGATCATGAATGGAGAAGAATACTTTTTTGAGGGTACGGTAGAAGGTACGATCCTCACGGAAAAGGCAGGTGCCAAAGGTTTTGGTTATGATCCGATATTCAGGCCGGATGGGTATGACATGACGTTCGCCGAGATGGACCTGCTCGAAAAGAACCGTATCAGTCACCGGGCTAAAGCCATCCGGGAACTCGTTCAGTTCCTGAAACAACAATCCTGATCATTTCCTGACTGCGGTCTTTTTTGCGGGGGCGGCTTCAGCCGTAGCTTTGGCTGATTTTGCGGACGGTTTAACCACCTCTTTCGCTTTTGGCGTTTTGGCCGGTTTTGCCGGCGCCTCAGGGGTATATGATTGCAGCTTTTTCGCTAAGGAAGGTATGATCTCTTCTTTTGACCGCGGCCGGTCCTTCGGCTTCCAGATGAACCCGTCGAGTATTTCCCCGTCTTCGGGGATCTGCTCCATCGGATAGTAATTTCCTTCCGGCCTCTTGATCGACGTGATCGTTTCAATCTTGTTATCGCTGAAGTTTACCCGCATGCGACTGCTTACCATGCTATTCATTCCGCTATAAGCAGAGTCCTGAACGGTATAGTAGATGCTCTGCGCATTGCCGTCGACATACATCTGCTGCAGCTTGTTGTCCCTGAACTGCCCTGTTATTACCTTTCCTTTGACCTGGTTGAATTTCAATGAGTCAAGTTCAGTGCTGACAATAAAAGCATTCCGCTGTAACAGCATGTTATCCAGCTTTTGGTCCTTTAGCTGTAGATAGACGGTATCGCCGGATAATTGTGATCCCTCTGCCCAAATCATCGGATTTCTGAAGCAGCGTAAGGTTGAATCCGCATAGCCGAAAAATATAGAGTCGGCACGTGCCTGGAGGTCTGACTTGAACAGTTTAACGTTGTGGTACGCCATCACGATGCGCGTTCGTGAGGTGTCGTTTGCAAGGCTGTCGGCCTGACCTGCTGAGACCCAGTTGGTGTCGGCGGCCCTGGCGACGGTGTCTTTCCCTGCCGGTAACTGTTCCTTCGAATTCTTCTTGCCCTGTTTCCTGGGCGTTTCTGATTTTTTCGGCTGGATCGCCGGAGGTGCCGGCATCTCTTCCGGTTCGTCGGCCCCGATCTCTACAACGCTGCCCGGCCCGTCTGCGACCGGGTCTTCCAGCTCGCTGTCTTTCTTCAGTTGCGGCCGGTCGACCGGTTTGAATTCCTTCATGGGTATTATCCTGGTAAACAGGGTATCGGCAGTCATATAAATAGAATCAACGCCCGCCGAATCGCTCTCCGTGGTCATCACAATGTAGGCGTTACGCGTCACCAGTGTGCTTTCATCCTTTTCGTAGTATGTTCCAAGATCGCCTTTCAGCATGACCTTTTGGGCAGTATCGAGAAACGTGATGCGGTTTACCGCCCTGCCGAAGCCTGCCTTACCATCGTAAAACAAGCTGTCTCCCCATAGAAACTTGGTTTGCTGGGTGTACAGGTTCTTTTTACCGAACCTGGCCTGTTCGGTCAGTGTATTGTAGTTTCCGTTCTCAGTATAAAGTTTAGTGCTGTCTTTTTTCCCGTAGATGTTTGTCGGGCCGTAGAAGTACGCGATCTTGCTGGCGGAATTATACCGGAGCGTATCCGTTTTTATGGTCACGTCCGGAGTGGTCACATCAACATCATAACGAAAATATGCATCATTTGAATTTGCAAAATAGTAGCCGTTTTTGCTGGTGATAATATCCGCACCGTTCACAATTTTGCCTCCCCCGGTGTAGGTGCCGATCCGGGTCCCCATATTGTAGGTCAGGAAATCGGTGGACAGGGTTGCAGCGCCGTCAACTAACCGGACATTATTTGTCAGCAGGGCAAGTTTGGTGTTACCATTGTAATTCAGCAGATCCGAGTAAACGGTGGTGCCATTGCTTTGGGTGATCACGACGTTTCCGTAAGCGTCAAAAGTATTCTGAACCTGGTTGAAGTCCGCGCTGTCAGCCGCGAGGGTGGTTCCCTCGTGAGAGAAAATAGGCTTAATTACCCGAACGGTATTGGCCTGTGGATTTCCTCTGAAAAAGTCAGCGTTTACTAATTCGACTTTTTTAGTTTCCTGTCCGAACCCCATCAGGGTAGACCCGGTTAAAAGTATGGCTGCCAACAGTCTTCTCACATTGCAAAATTAGTTTTTTTGCCTTAGGATATTTAAAATATAAATTTGAGCAATGCTTCCTGTCGACCGCCTTTATGATTTTATCCGCCTAAAGAGTCTTTTTCAACCAACGGAGAAAGTTCTTCTGGCGGTGAGCGGAGGAAGGGATTCCGTCCTCATGGCTCATTTATTTAAAGAAGCGGGGTTTTTGTTCGGGATAGCGCACTGTAACTTTATGCTCCGCGGTGAAGAGGCGGATGCCGATGAAGTATTTACCGAAAGACTTGCTGATACTTTTGGCGTGCCGTTTCATAGCACCCGATTCAATACTGCCGCCTATGCAAGTGATAACGCGATGTCCATTCAGATGGCGGCCCGTGAACTGCGGTACCAGTGGTTTGAGGAAATACGCGTTGGCCATGGATACGCCTGTATTGCCACCGCCCACCACCAGAATGACACGGTAGAGAGCGTGTTGTTAAATCTTGTGCGCGGAACCGGCATTGCGGGGTTGCATGGCATTTTGCCAAAAAGGGGAAATATCATCCGGCCGCTTCTCTTTCTCACCAGAGACGAGATCGACCGGCTGGTCAGTACTGAAAGTATCGCTTACCGCGATGATGCCTCTAATTTGTCAACCCGTTATGCGCGGAATAAGATCAGGCTGGAGGTTATTCCCAAACTCAAAGAGCTCAACCCGAATCTGGAAGCTACTTTTGAAGCCAATAGCCGCCGTTTTGCTGAACTGGAGATGTTGATGAATGAAAAGGTTGCCGAGGCACGTGCCCTTCTGCTGGAGGAGCGGGACGACACCATTTATATCAGCATCGATAAGGTAGAAGAGCTGAAACCTTTGCATACCCTTCTCTTCGAGATACTGAAGCCGTTCTCGTTTACGGAACCGGTTCTGCGCGACCTCATTCGTTCACTTCAGGGGCAGCCGGGTCTAACGTTTGAGTCGGAGACTCATGTTTTGGTCATTGACAGGGGGAAGCTGATCATTTCTCCCAGGTTCTCATCGCGGCAAACTTCGGTTTCCGTTCGTCAGGAGGATGACGAAGTATCCTGGGGAGAACATCAATTCTCGGTTTCCAGGGATGAGGCAACCGGCTTCAGTATCCGAAACAACCGTTTCGTCGCGCAGTTCGATCTGGACCTTCTCGTGTTTCCGCTGGTATTGCGTTCGTGGAAGCCTGGTGATCTTTTCATGCCGCTCGGCCTTAGGGGGAAGAAGAAAGTAAGCGATCTCTTTATCGATCAAAAAGTTGCTTTACCGGCTAAGAGCAAAACTCCCATTCTTGAAAACGGGAACGGTGATATCATATGGGTTGCGGGGCTCCGCATCGACGACCGCTATAAGGTTACGTCAGACACTAAAAAAGTTTATATCTTCGAGCTGAAAAATAATGGAGAATAAGCCCGCATTTGTCGAGAAGCAGTACTTAGGCCGCGATTATACCCGTATAAGCGTCCGGATGGTCATGGCGCTGTTCTGTTTTGCCGCTTATTTTCTTACCGAGCAACGGGAAGCGAACGCGGATCTGTTCCTTGTTGTTGGCTGCGCCATCATAGTGGTCTCCATTATTATGATGTTTTTGCTGCATTACCGCACTACGGTTCAGAATAAGAGCGTTGTACTTAACGGCTTGTGGACCACCAGGCTTGTCAAGATCGACCTGAACAGCATTGTCAGGGTGGAAAGGGCACCATACAGCACGTTCATTATTAATAATCCGGTTTATAACCTACACAGAAAGGGTACCATCCGCTTCTATGCCGGGGGAAAGGAATCGATCAGGCTAACGGATCGCGATGGCCTGACCTACATTATAGGTACACAGTGTCCGGTTGAACTGGAGCAAACAATCCGTAACGAGATCGCAAAATAAAAAAGCCCCTTTTCAGAGGCTTTTAAGTTCGCATTACATTTTTAATCCTATTTCGCGTAAGCGCTCGTCCAGATATTCGCCGGCAGTCATATCGGAATAGACTTTCGGATGATTTTCATCGATACAAGATTCCAAAGAGGTCAGATCCATCTGTGATTTCGGATGCAGGAAGAAAGGAACCGAGAAGCGTGATGTTTTCATCAGTTCGCGCGGCGGGTTAACTACCCGGTGAGTGGTGGATTTTAATTTATTATTTGTGAGACGCTGAAGCATATCACCCACGTTTACGACGATGTCCTGAACCTCCGCTTTAACCGGGTACCACTGGCCGTCACGGGTCAATACTTCCAGTCCGTCGGCACTTGCACCGATCAAAAGCGTGATGAGGTTTATGTCTTCATGGGCACCGGCGCGTACCGCATCAGACGGAATGCTATCCGGATCCTCGATCGGAAAATAATGAATAGCCCTCAGGATAGAGTTGCCGTTGGTGACCTTGTCGTTGAAATAATCCTCAGGAAGGTTTAAGTATACCGCAATGGCCCTTAATAAATGTTTTCCGGCGTATTCCAGGCGCTCGTAAACTTCCCGGGTTACTTTATTAAAGCCCGGGCGTTCTTCAACCTGGACATTGTCCGGGTATTCTTCCTTTACCGGATCGCCATCCGTAACTTCCTGTCCGCGTTGCCAGAATTCCTTCAGGTCGGGCGTTTTGGCATCCTTGGCTTTTTCCTTGCCTTTGCTTGTGTATCCGCGCTGGCCGGCCAGTTCAGGCTTTTCGTATTTCTTCTTCACATCTTCAGGCAGACCGAAAAATCCCTTAACCTCCGTATATAACTCATCGATCAGCTCCTGCGGCATTCCATGGTTGGCGATGGTCACAAATCCGGTGTCTGTAAATGCTTTGCCGATATCATCCGAAAATTTTTTCCTCTGTTCAGGAGTGCCGTTGATATAGTCGTTCAGATCAAGGCGTGGTATGTTCACTGTTGACATAGTTTATTTTTTAGTGCGACTAAGATAAGCTGTTTGTGGAAAACCCTTGTAGAAAGAGCATTGTTTTGGGTTTAACTATCTATTATTTAACTTTTTAAGTTATTAACATTTTTAGTATACCGGGGAAAAGAAAATCTTTCTCTAACTTAGATGAAAATTAAGAGCCATGAAGTTTTTTGCTTTTATTCTGATACTCCTGGTGTCGTCACCACAAACCGTGTACGAGTTTAAAAAAATTCAATCCATTGACGGAAAGGCGCTCAATCTCGCCAAATACAAAGGGAAAAAGATCCTTATAGTAAATACCGCGTCCAAATGCGGATATACCCCTCAGTACGAGGAGCTGGAAAAGCTGGCGCAAACGTATAAAGACAAGCTGGTGGTTATCGGCTTTCCTGCTAATAATTTTGGGGGCCAGGAGCCCGGCGCAAATCTGGAGATCAAGGAGTTTTGTAAAAAGAACTATGGCGTAACTTTTCCACTGGCCGCCAAGGTAAGCGTGAAGGGTAACGATATTGCTCCGCTTTTTAAATACCTGACCACGGCAGAAAACCCTGACTTTACCGGTGAAATCAAGTGGAACTTCGAAAAGTTTTTGATCGATGAGAACGGAAAGCTGATCCACAGGTTCCGGTCTGCAGTTAAGCCATTGTCGCCCGAGCTGACTAAATATTTGTAAATAAGCGGCTTGAAAAAAATGTTAAAATATTTTTTGAAGAATTGATTTGAGCGTCTATATTTGCAGTCCCAAACGCAAGGGAGCTTAAATGAAGCCACCGGGCGAAAAACAGGAGGCTTAGCTCAGCTGGTTCAGAGCATCTGCCTTACAAGCAGAGGGTCACTGGTTCGAATCCAGTAGCCTCCACAAAAGAAGCCCTTCAGATCTCTGAGGGGTTTTTTATTTTGAACAGGGGAGTTTAGCTCAGTTGGTTCAGAGCATTACCTCGACAAGGTAAGGGTCACTGGTTCGAGCCCGGTAACTCCCACATAAGCCCTTCGGAATTAAGTTCCGAAGGGTTTCTTTTTTCAGAGCTCGTGTCCACCTTATCCTCCTGAATACCCGCTTTCCGGGTCACACTTTCTGTATGTAATTTGTTTTACAGTTAACAAGCTCTAAAATCCTATGTCAACGATCCTGATCCTTGGAGCTACCGGTACCACCGGTCAGCAGGTACTGCAAAGGCTGGCTGACATCCCTGATATTCGTTTGAGGGCGGCAACGCGGCACCCGGAAGCCAACCACAAGGTAAACGCAGCAGAATATGTAAAATTCGACTATACGGAAAAAGCGACTATTGAAAAAGCAATTAAGGGCGTTCAAAAAGTGTTCCTGGTCACTCCTTTCGTGCCCGAACTGTTTGAATATGAGAAGGCGGTTATCGATGCGGTAAAGGATGCTTCGGTTGAACATATCGTTAAAGTTTCGGTGACCGGTGCGGAAGACCGTCACGGCACGGCGATCGGAAAGATCCACGGGAACCTCGAATCGCTGATTTCTGAAACAGGCATTCCTTATACGTTTCTGCGTCCATTCTCCTTTATGCAGAATTTTTCCAATCATGCCAGCTATACGATCCGTTCTCAGAACGCCTTTTACCAGCCTGCAGGCGATGGTAAGATCAACAGTATCGACACGCGGGATATTGCTGCAGTTGCGGCAAAGGCGCTCACTGAAAACGGCCACGAAGGGAAAGCATATACGTTGACTGGTCCTGAGCCGCTTTCCAATGCCCGGGTTGCCGAAATACTGTCGTCCGTAACGGGGAGAGAAATTAAGTACATCGACATCCCTGAAGACCAGGCAAGGCGGGCGATGCGGGAGGCCGGCATGCCGTAGCAGACAACTAACTGGTTACTGGAATTATATGGCCGTTATAAAAACGGCCTTATGGAAAGTACCACGGACGACGTATATAAGGTCACCGGCACCAAACCGATCTCTTTCCGTCAATTCGCTGAGGATTACAAAGGTGCATTTTAGTAATGATGCACCCCATGTTCAATCAACTTAAAACCCGTTCGTCTTATTCAGCTTTAGAAAGTTTTTGGCAGAGGAAAGAGCAGGTTCGGTGTTTTGTGCCAGGTTCAGATCGCCGGGCACCGGCTCAAACTCCGATAAAAAATGATCGCCGTCGTCAAGCACATCTCCTTCCTCCAGCAAAATGGTAAACTGATCCTGATAGGGCGTTCCGTCAACCGTAGTCCGGTCTATCAGCCCGATCTTCTCCTTTCCAATGCTGCTGACATGTATTGTTTCTCCGCTTTCCATAAGTCTCTGATTAAGGGTGTAACAGTCGGCCTCGGGTTATTGTTGCCGATCGTGTGGTGTGTTGGGAAGGTAGTCAGGTGGCCAATGTTATGCGATGCTGAACTTATAGTCAGCGTTTTTGTTTCCATTGCAGTACCGAGCTCATGAATTTAGTCGACCTCATAGTTATCTCAATCGTGATCCTGGCGGCTTACCAGGGCTGGCAAAAAGGTTTTATTTTCGGCTCGCTCGAACTGATCTCCTGGGTCGGCACGCTGGTGCTGGCGGTCTGGTTGTATCCTTTAGCTTTAAGCTTCCTCGATATCCTCCTTAGGCTGCCGGGTATCTGGTCATTTACCATATCCTTTCTTGTGACGTTGGTCTTTGTGCGGTTAATTACTGCTGCGCTGCTAAATCCGGCTTTCAAAGCGATACCCGACGATGCTCATCAAAGCAAAGTAAACACGGCTTTGGGGGTTGTTCCCGGCGCCATCAACGGAATTATCTACGCTGCCCTTGCAGTGACTGTTTTTCTGCTGATGCCGCTTTCGCAGACCTTAACCAGAAAAACGCAGGAGAGTCCGCTCGCCAACATGCTTTCTAAGCAAGTAGAGCGGCTGGAAGCCACATTGGCGCCGACATTGGGGGAGGCGATCAAGCGGTCGACCAATAATCTGACGGTTGAGCCGTCTTCCGATAAGACGGTCGAGCTTCACTTTACGGTAAAGGATCCAACGCCACGTCCTGATCTGGAGGTGAAAATGCTTGAAATGCTAAATAAGGAGCGACGGAAAAGAGGGGTTGCTCCGCTGAAGCATGATCCACAACTGGTGCCGGTAGCCCGTGCTCACTGTGACGATATGTTCGGAAGGGGTTATTTTTCACATATTTCGCCTGAAGGGAAAACACCCTCAGACCGGATCAGGGAAGCAAACGTGGTGTTTATAACAGCGGGTGAGAATCTGGCCCTGGCACAGACGTTGACCATTGCTCATACGGGGCTGATGAACTCTCCGGGTCACAAGGCGAATATTCTGCGCCCCGCTTTTGGCCGGGTAGGCATCGGAATTCTCGATGGCGGTATTTACGGTATAATGGTTACCCAAAATTTCAGGAACTAGCTAAGAAAGTACCTCTTCGAGTATCTGGTGTGATTTTACAGATCCGAAACCTTCGATATGCACCTGATAGAAGTCCAGTATTTTTCTCAGGATGAATTTCCGCTCTTCCGCCGGGATTCGCAGGCCGGGCAGTCCGTCAACATGGCTTTTAAGTATGGCCGACCAGTATGAGGTATGCGGCTGTTGTAAAACCAGTACGTGGGAGGGCGCCGATCGGACAAATGCTCCCTCCTTCAGATCGAAGTAATCCGCCCTTTCTTCTAACGTCCTGTCCGGATAAAAGCCGAGGAACCTGGACAGATTTAGCAGGAAATGCAGGTGGAAATTGGCCAGCCCCTCATCCAGTTTGTCAAGTAGTTCGATGCTTTGGAATAGAAATTCAAAAAGTACCTCATCAGCCGTCTGCTGCTTTATCGA